>JACCUL010000189.1 GCA_013811855.1 Acidimicrobiia bacterium | reverse complement strand
CACGAGAACTACCTCCTGGCCCGAGAGACGCCGTTCGGGCGCATCGTCGGCCAGGTCACCCCGCACTTCGTCACGCGCCAGATCTTCTGCGGTGCCGGCAAGGTCGGCTGCGAGCTACCGGGCGTGCCACCCGACCACGTGCCCTACCAGCTCAGCCAGCGGGCCGACTTCTTCGAGGAGGAGGTCGGGCTGGAAACCACCCTCAAGCGGCCGATCGTCAACACCCGCGACGAACCGCACTGCGACGCCCAGCGCTACCGGCGGCTCCACGTCATCGTCGGCGACGCCAACATGAGCGAGGTCGCCACCTACCTCAAGGTCGGCACGACGGCCATCGTGCTGGCGATGATCGAAGACGACGTGCTCGGCGACGAGTGGGCGCTCGGCAACCCGGTCGCCGGCATCCGCCAGGTCAGCCACGACCCGACGTTGACCCGCACGATCACGCTGCGCGACGGGACCAGGGCCACGGCCATCGAAGTGCAGTGGGGTCTGCTGGAGCGGGCCCGCAAGTACGAGCAGTCGCACGGGCTGACCGCGGTCGGGGAGACCGTCGGCCGCGACGTGCTGGCCCGGTGGGAGCAGGTGCTCACGGGGTTGGAGCACGATGTCGACACCGTGGCCGGGTGGGTCGACTGGGTCGCCAAGCGCCGGCTCGTCGAGGGGTACGCGGCGCGCCACGATCTGGCGCCGGCCACCCCCCGGCTGAAGGCGATCGACCTCCAGTACCACGACCTCCGCGCCCACAAGGGTCTGGCCGCCCGCGCCGGTCTGGAACTCCTCGTCGATCGGGCCGACGTCGTGCGGGCGATGACCGAGCCGCCGACGACTACGCGGGCCTACTTCCGCGGTCGGTGCCTGGCCAAATACCCGGGAGAGATCGTGGCGGCCAACTGGGACTCGATGGTCTTCGACGTCGGCCGCGAGCCCCTGCGGCGGGTGCCGATGATGGAGCCGTTACGTGGAACCGCCGAGCACGTAGCTAGGTTGATCGACGAGAGCGACAGCGCTGTGGAGCTCCTCGACCGGCTGGGTTCCTAGGCGGCGGGCGGCAGCGAAGGAGGCGTCGATGGCCGAGAGAACGCACAAGCAGAAAACGACCAGGACCACCGAGCACGATACCGAGGTCGCCGACACCGCACCGGTGACATCGGAGAGCGGCGAGAAGCTGAAGGCCGAGCTCGACGACCTGCTCGACGAGATCGACGAGGTGCTCGAGACCAATGCCGAGGACTTCGTCAAGTCGTACGTCCAAAAGGGTGGTCAGTAGCCGTCCATGGCCATGCCGGTGTTCCGCCCCGGTGACGACCCGGGCGCCAACTTCCCCGAGCTGCTGCGACGCACCGGTGTCAACCTGCCGACGGCGAGCGGTTCGACCGTCGCACTCGGCGCCGTACCCCACGCCACCACGTGCGTGGCGCTGCGATACGCCGACGGGGTGGTCATGGCGGGCGACCGCCGGGCCACGGCCGGCAACCTCATCAGCCACCGCTCCATGGACAAGCTGGTTGAAGCCGACCGGTACAGCGGTGTCGCCATCGCCGGCGCCGCCGGCCCGGCCATGGAGATGGTCCGCCTGTTCCAACTCCAGCTCGAGCACTACGAGAAGGTCGAAGGCGCGGCACTCAGTCTGGAGGGTAAGGCGAACCAGCTCTCGATGATGATCCGCGGCAACCTGCAGGCGGCGATGATGGGCATGGGCGTCGTGCCGATCTTCGCCGGCTACGACCGGCGCCGCAGGATCGGCCGGCTCTGGGACTACGACATCACCGGTGGTCGCTACGAGGAGCGGGACTACGTCGCCACGGGCTCCGGCAGCTTGCACGCCGGCACCGTCGTCAAGGTCGGGTACCGGGCGGGGCTCGATCGCAGCGCGGCGATCGACCTCGCCTGCAGGGCGCTGTGGGAGGCCGCCGACGCCGATTCGGCCACCGGCGGTCCCGACGCGCTGCGGGGCATCTATCCGACCGTCGCCACGATCACCGCGACTGGCTTCGCCCGCGTCGACGACGACGAGCTGGCCACCCGTTACGAGACGATCGCCGACGAGGTGAGAGCACGATGAGCGCGTTTGTTCGTTGGACGTCGCCCGGCGCTCGGTTGCTGCGCGAACGCGGAGTATTGCGCGCATGAACATGCCGTTCTACGTGGCGCCCGAGCAGGTGATGAAAGACCGGGCCGACTACGCCCGCAAGGGGATCGCCAGGGGCCGGGCGCTCGTCGCCGTCCGGTACGTGGACGGGATCGCCATCGTCGCCGAGAACAGCTCGGAGACGCTGCGCAAGGTCAGCGAGATCTACGACCGCATCGCCTTCGCCGGAGTCGGTCGTTACAACGAGTTCGACCAGCTGCGCGTCGCCGGCGTGCGGGCTGCGGACCTCAAGGGCTTCCAGTACAGCCGCGATGACGTCGACGCACGGAGCCTGGCCAACCAGTACGCCCAGATCCTCGGGCAGATCTTCACCCACGAGATGAAGCCGATGGAGGTCGAGATCCTCGTCGCCGAGGTCGGCCTGGAGCCCGACGGCGACCAGATGTTCCACATCCTCTACGACGGCACGGTCGTCGACCAGCGCAACCACGCCACGCTCGGTGGCGACGCCGTCCCCATCTCCGGACGCATCGCTGAGTCGTTCGACGAGGCGCTCGACGCCGGCGCCGCGGTCCGGGCCGGCGCCGCCGCCCTCGGTGGACCCGACCGCACGCTCACAGCAACCGACCTGGAGGTCGCGCTGCTGGCCCGGGGCAACGGCCGCCGGTGCTTCAACCGGTTGACCGACGAGCGCGTCGCCGCGCTGCTCGTCGACGCCTCACCGAGCTAGCGGCTACGCCCGCGACGTCGCCGCGGCGCGGGCGCGTCTGATGGCCAAGGTGGGCCGACGACGATTGGTACGACGGCGGCCAGGATCACGATCCAAACCGGGGCGCCCAGACTGACGCGGTGAGGACGCCAACCGTCGAAGAGCGCGATGAGCACGAACCCGACATACCGGAGTCGAAGGCGCGCGCCGGACCAGCTGGCCGGCGACCACACCGTCAGTCCGGCGGCGACGTCGACCAGGCCGGCCGACGTGTGCAGGATGCTCATCGCCAGCCACATCAGGCGCTCCTTCTGCCCGGACGAGATGGCGGTCGACACCGGCGCTCTACATTGACCGGGATGTCGGCCATCGACCTGAACAGCGATCTCGGCGAGTCGTTCGGCGTCTGGCGGTTGGGCGACGACGAGGCGATGCTCGAGCTCGTCACGAGCGCCAACGTGGCCTGCGGGTTCCACGCCGGCGACCCGTCGACGCTGCGGTCCGTGTGCGCCGTCGCCGTGGCCAACCACGTGTGCATCGGGGCGCAGGTCGGCTATCCCGACCTCGCCGGGTTCGGGCGGCGGTACGTGGACATGGATCCGCGCGAGCTCCGTGACGCCGTGCTGTACCAACTCGGTGCCCTCGACGCCTTCGCCCAGGTCGCCGGTTCTGAGGTCGCCTACGTGAAGCCGCACGGCGCGCTGTACCACGCCACCATCGACGGCGCGGCGCAGGCCGAGGCCGTCGTCGCAGCCGCCGTCGAGTACGACCCGTCGCTGGCCGTGCTCGGCGCGCCCGGCTCGCAGCTCCTGGAGCAGGCCGAGGCGTCAGGTCTGGAGCCGGTGCCGGAGGCGTTCGCCGATCGGGCCTACCTTCGTGACGGACGGCTCGTGCCGCGATCGCACGACGGCGCCGTGCTGAGCGACCCGGCCGAGATCGCCGCTCGCGCCGTGCGCTTGGCGGCCGAGCACGAGGTGACGGCCGTCGACGGCTCGACCATCGTCGTCGCCGCCCGTTCGATCTGCGTCCACGGCGACACCAAGGGCGCGGTCGAGATCACGCGGGCCGTGCGCGACGCGCTCGACAACGCCGGCATCGGCGTGCACCCGTTCTCGGTGTGAACGCCGTCCTGCGGGCGGTCGGGCCCTCGGCGTGGCTCGTCGAGCTTGATCCGGATCGGGTCGTTGCCTTCGCCGCGGCCGCTCGCACCACCGCTCCGACCGGGGTGCTCGAGGTCGTGCCGGCGGCGCGCACGGTGCTGGTCATGTTCGGTATCGACGCCGATCGGCGGGAGCTCGGTCGGTGGTTGTCCGAGCTCGCGATCCCAAACCAGAACGATCCCGACGTCGCTCGCCCGACGGTCGAGATCCCCGTGACCTACGACGGCGCGGACCTCGCCGAGGTGGCGAGTGCGACCGGCATGAGCACGGCCGAGGTGATCGAACGCCACACGGGCGTCACGTACCGCAGCGCGTTCTGCGGCTTTGCGCCGGGGTTCGCCTACCTGACCGGTCTCGACGCGGCGCTGCACCTGCCCCGGCGGTCGACGCCGCGCACCAGGGTCCCGGCTGGCGCGGTGGCGATCGCAGCGACATACAGCGCCGTCTACCCGACGGCGTCGCCCGGCGGCTGGCACCTGCTCGGGCACACTCCGCTCGCGGTCTGGGACCTCGACCGCGACCCGCCGGCGCGGCTCGCGCCGGGCACGACCGTGCACTTCGTGGCCGTGTGATCAACACGCGGCTGGACGTCGTGGCGCCGGGCATCGCCACGACCGTGCAGGACCTCGGGCGGACCGGGTACGCCGCGCTCGGCGTGCCCGGAGCCGGTGCGGTGGACCGGGCGATGGCGGCGCTCGTCAACCGACTGGTCGGCAACCCGGCGTGGGCGGCGGTGATCGAGACCGCGGGCGGGCTCGTCGTGCGCCCCACGGGACCGGTTGTGATCGCCACCTCGGCCGAGCTGGCTG
>JACCUL010000182.1 GCA_013811855.1 Acidimicrobiia bacterium | reverse complement strand
CCGGCGCGACGGTGCCGGTCGCCCGCATCGGCGAGTTGCGCGACGTGGCCGCGCGCGCGAGGACGGTCGCCGATGCGCTTCGTCACCTCGTCGACGTCCCGACGGTCAGCCGGACGCCGCTGGCCGTCCCGGCGCTCTCGCCACCGACCCGGTCAGGGCGACCGAACACCTGCTGCGGTCGTCGGCCCTCGTACTCGTCGACGGATACAACGTCGCCAAGCTGGCGTGGCCGGACCTCGACCTGCAGGCCCAGCGGGAACGCTGCCTCGACGCCGTCGACACCATCGCCCGGCGCTACGGCTCCGAGATGGCCGTCATCTTCGACGGCGCCGACGTCGTCGGCAGCCATGCCCCGACGCGCCGCCTGGCGCGGGTGCGCTACTCGCCGACCGGCGTCATCGCCGACGATGTCATCCGGGCGGAGGTTGCCGGTCAGCCGCCGGAGCGCCCGATCGTCGTCGTCACGAACGACCAGGCCGTGCGTCGCGACGTCGCCGCGGCCGGCGCCAACGTCGTGACCAGCGACATCTTCATCGCGGTCGCGCTGGGCTGAGCGATGGTCCCCCGCCGCGAGATCGAGGTGATCGATGTCGACGGGTTGCGCGTCGCGTACGAGCGCCGAGGCGACGGTCCGCCTCTGGTCCTGCTCCACGGCTACGTGGGCGACGGGCCGACGACGTGGCGAGCTCAGCTCGACGCGCTCGCCGACGAGTTCACGGTCATCGCCTGGGACGCACCGGGGAGCCGGTCGATCGGCGGATCCGCCCGAGACGATCGGCATGGCCGGCTACGCCGACTGCCTGGCTGGGTTGATCACACAGCTCAGGCTCGATCGACCGCACGTGGCCGGGCTGTCGTTCGGGGGCGCGCTGGCCCTCGAGCTCTGCCGCCGACACCCTGTCGCGACCCGCACGCTGATCCTCGTGTCGGCCTACGCCGGGTGGTGGGGCGGCTCGCTCCCAGCCGAGGTCGGCGAGCAGCGGCTTCGACAGGCCATCTCGTTGGCCGACCTGTCGCCCGACGAGTTCGTCACCGCCCTCTTGCCGACGATGTTCGCCGAGGGAGTTCCACAAGTGACGATCGAGGCGTTCGCCGAGAGCATGCGGGCGTTCCACCCGGTCGGCTTCCGGGCCATGGCCCGCGCCTCGGCCGAGGACCTCAGCGGCGCACTGCTCCACGTCGAGGTCCCGACGCTCGTGGTCGGTGGCAGCGACGACGTGCGTGCACCCCTGCCGGTAGCCGAGCACCGACCATCCGGAACTGTGAGCTGTCGGAGCAGATCTCCGCGGTCTCCACTCACACTTCGCGGGACCCGGCGTGGAGCGGATCATCCTTGACGTGAGCTGCAGCACCGGCTAGCGAGACGAAGTGACCGTTGACGGGAAGGTGAAGAATCGGGGATCGGGAGCGTCGAAGTCGAAGCGGTCGAAGCCGGTCGCGCTCGCGCCGGCGGAGCCGAGTGCCGACGGCCGGCCACCGAAGTTGAAGACGGCGGCCTACGAGGCGGAGTTGGCCAAGCTGTACACGGAGCTCGTCAAGCTGCAGGACTGGATCCGCCAGCAGGGCCTGCGGGTGGTGTTGCTGTTCGAGGGTCGAGACGCCGCCGGCAAGGGTGGGGTGATCAAGCGCATCACCGAACCGCTCAACCCGCGGTTCTGCCGGGTCGTCGCGCTGGGCACGCCGACCGAGCGCGAGCGCAGCCAGTGGTACTTCCAGCGGTACGTGCCGCACCTACCGGCGGCCGGCGAGATGGTCCTGTTCGACCGCTCCTGGTACAACCGGGCCGGCGTCGAGCACGTGATGGGGTTCTGCTCCGACGAGGAGTACGCCGAGTTCCTGCGTTCGGTCCCGGAGTACGAGAAGATGTTGATCCGCTCAGGGCTGATCGTGATCAAGTACTGGTTCTCGGTCAGCGACGACGAGCAGGAACGCCGGTTCAGAGGTCGCATCGAGGACCGCACGAAGCGGTGGAAGTTGAGCCCGATGGACCTCGAGTCACGCAAGCGGTGGTTCGACTACTCGCGGGCCAAGGACGCGATGTTCTTGCACACCGACATCCCCGAGTCGCCGTGGTGGGTGGTCAACTCGGACGACAAGAAGCGGGCCCGGCTCAACGTCATCGCCCACCTCCTGTCGATGATCCCGTACCACGAGGTCGAGCAGCCGGTGTTGAAGCTGCCCCGCCGACAGAAGCCCGACACCAACTACGCGCGCCCTCCGATCGAGTCTCAACGCTGGGTGCCGGCTCGATACTGACGGCTGACCGTCAGTCCGTCGGAGGACGCACCGAGGTCAGAAGTAGTCGCGGAGGCGCAGCAGCATCGCCGCGTGGGGCTTGGCCTTCGCCACGTCGGCGAACCAGGCGGCGTCGTGGGCCAAGGTCGGGATCGGGGCGATGGCCAGCTGGTCGAGCTCGTCGTCGGTCAGCGCCCGGCTGCCGTCGGTGTTGCCCGGTCCCGGCATGTCCGGCTCGTACTGCAGCGGCGCCGGCGCGCCCCGTGGCCGACGCTCGGCCAGCTCCCGCGCCCGTCGCACGGCGCCGGCCGGATCGTCGACCACCGCCTGCA
>JACCUL010000160.1 GCA_013811855.1 Acidimicrobiia bacterium | reverse complement strand
CGTCAACACGGCGGCCGGGTTCGGCGGTTAATGCCACCTCGATGCGGTGATGGTCCGCTCCGGCCTCGTCCGGTTGCCGCTCGACCGCCTCGACCTGCTCGTCATCGAGAACGTCGGCAACCTCGTCTGCCCCGCCGAGTTCGACGTCGGCCAGCACGCCCGGGCGATGGTCCACGCCATCACCGAAGGGGACGAGAAGCCGCTCAAGTACCCGGTGATGTTCCGGTCCTGCGACGTGGTCGTCGTCAACAAGATGGACCTGCTGGCGCACCTCGACGTCGACCTCGACCGCTTCCGCGCCAACCTGCACGCCGTCAACCCGACGGCGACGGTCATCGAGCTCAGCGCGCGGACCGGCGAAGGCGTCGAGCGGTGGTGCGACTGGCTGCTCGACACCCGTCGAGCCGCTACCGCCGGCTGAGGCTCGACCACTCAGCCCTTGGCGGCGGCGAAGCCCTTGTCGAGGTCGGCCAGGATGTCGTCGATCGTCTCCAGCCCGACGCTGAGGCGGACCAGGCCGGGGTGGACGTCGGACCACAACTGCTCCTCGGCGGTGAGCTGGCTGTGGGTCGTGCTGGCCGGGTGGATCACCAGGCTGCGCACGTCGCCGATGTTGGCCACATGGCTGTGCAGCTCCAGCGCCTCGACGAAGCGCTTGCCGGCCTCCAGCCCGCCCTCGATCTCGAACGCCAACACGGAGCCGTACCCCTTGCCGCCGCCGTACTTGTCGGCCAGCTCGTGCCACGGGCTGTCGGGCAGACCGGCGTAGTTGATCGACAGCACCTGGCCCTGCCCGCGCAGGTACTCGGCCACCTTCTGGGCGTTCTCGAAGTGCCGCTCCATGCGCAGGCTCAATGTCTCGATCCCCTGCAGGATGAGGAAGGAGTTGAACGGCGAGATCGCCGCGCCGACGTCGCGCAGCAGCTGCACCCGCGCCTTCAGAACGTACGAGCCGGCCCCGAGCGCCGGCCAGTAGGCCAAGCCGTGGTAGCTCGGGTCGGGCTCCGTGAAACCGGGGAAGCGGCCCGAGGCGCTGTAGTCGAACGTGCCCCCGTCGGTGATCGAGCCGCCGATCGACGTGCCGTGGCCGCCGAGGAACTTGGTCAGGCTGTGCACGACGATGTCGGCGCCCCACTCCAACGGGCGGATGAGGTACGGCGTGGGCACCGTGTTGTCGACGATCAGCGGGAGCCCCTCGGCGTGGGCCACACCGGCGATGGCCTCGATGTCGAGCACGTCGTTCTTCGGGTTGGGCAGCGACTCGCCGTAGAAGCACGTCGTCTCGGGACGCACGGCCTTCTGCCACTGCTCCATGTCGGCGGGGTCGTCGACGAACGACACGTCGATGCCGATCTTCGGCAGCGTGTAGTGGAACAGGTTGTACGTGCCGCCGTAGAGCGACGACGAGGACACGACGTGCGTGCCCGACCCGCCGAGGTTGAGGATCGCCAGCGTCGATGCCGCCTGCCCCGAGGAGAGCGCCAGCGTGCCGGGGATCCCGATGGCCGTCGTGCAGCCACCCTCGAGCGCGTTGAGCCGGGCCTCCAACGCCGCCTGCGTCGGGTTCATGATCCGCGTGTAGACGTTGCCGACCTCGGCCAACGCGAAGAGGTTGGCGGCGTGCTCGGTGTCGCGGAACTGGTAGCTGGTCGTCTGGTAGATCGGGACGGCACGCGCCCCGGTCGTCGGATCGGGCTCCCCGCCGACGTGGATCTGGCGGGTCTCGAAACCCCATGCATCGCTCATGGACCGGCACACTACGTCCGGCAATCCCGACCGCCAAGGTCAGGATTACGGGACGGCCGACCAGCGGCCATGACAGGGTGATGGCCAACGGTGGCGATGTGTGAGCTGACGGTGCGCTTCTCCGCCCGCTCGGCTCACACTTCGGCCCCCAGGCGACGCTAGCTGTCGCCTCCGCTGGCGTCGGCGACGCGCGTGCGGCCGGCGGAGATCCACGGCATCATCGCCCGCAGGCGGGAGCCGACGAGCTCGATGGCGTGGTCCTTGCCCGCCTGCTGCAGGCGGTGGAACTCGACCCGCCCGGCCTCGCTCTCGGCGATCCACTCGTCGGCGAACCGCCCGTCCTGGATCTCCTCGAGGATCCGCTTCATCTCGGCCTTGGTCTCGTCGGTGACGATGCGCGGCCCCCGCGTCAGGTCGCCGTACTCGGCGGTGTCGGAGATCGAGTAGCGCATGCCGGCGATCCCCTCCTCGTACATCAGGTCGACGATCAGCTTGACCTCGTGGAGGCACTCGAAGTACGCCATCTCCGGCGCGTAGCCGGCTTCGGTCAGCGTCTCGAACCCGGCTTGCACGAGCCGGGTCAGCCCGCCGCAGAGCACGACCTGCTCGCCGAACAGGTCGGTCTCGGTCTCCTCCGGGAACGTCGTCTCGATGACGCCGGCCCGTGTGCCGCCGATGGCGTCGGCGTACGACAGCGCCAGCTCCTTGGCCGAGCCGCTGGCGTCCTGGGCGACGGCGATCAGCGACGGAACCCCGCCGCCCTCGGTGTACGTCCTCCGGACGAGGTGCCCGGGACCTTTCGGGGCGACCATGATGACGTCGACGCCCTCTGGCGCGTTGATTCGCCCGTAGCGCACGTTGAACCCGTGGGCGAAGGCCAGCGCCTTTCCCGGAGCGAGGTGCGCTGCGATGTGCTCGTCGTAGATCGCCTTCTGCTCGGTGTCCGGTGCCAGCAGCATGATCACGTCGGCTTCGGCGGCGGCGTCGCCGATCGAACGAACCGTCAGGCCCTGGGCCTCGGCCTTGGCGATCGAGCTCGACCCCTCGCGTAGCCCGACGATCACGTCGACGCCCGAGTCCTTGAGGTTGAGCGCGTGCCCGTGGCCCTGCGACCCGTACCCGATGACGGCCACCTTCTTGGCGCGGATCAGCGCCGGGTCGGCGTCCTCCGAGTAGTACACGTTGGCGGTCACATCAACTTCCTTTCACGGCCCGTAGGCGCGCCTGGCGATCGAGCTTGGGGAGGGCGACCCGCCCGGTCCGCTGCAGCTCGACGATGCCGTACGACTGCAGCAGCTCCTCAAAGTCGTCGAGCTTGTCGGGGTGGCCCTCGAGGCTGACGGTCAGCGCCTCGACGCCGACGGCGAGGATCTTGGCCTCGAAGATCGTGGCCAGCTCGACGACCTGGCCGCGCCCCGTGCCGTCGGCGCGCACAGTGGCCAGCAGGAGCTCGCGCTCGACGGCGCGTCGCGGGTCGAGCTCGGAGATCTTGATCACCTCGACGAGCTTGAACAGCTGCTTGGTGATCTGCTCCAGCGGCGCCGACTCGACGTCGACGACGATGGTGATCCTGCTGCGCCCCTCGTCCTCGGCCGGGGCGACGGCGAGCGAGTAGATGTTGTACCCCCTGCGGGCGAACAGGCTGGCGACGCGGGCGAGGACACCGGGCCGGTTCTGCACCAGCACGGAGAGGATGTGGTGCGTGGGCATCAGGACAGTGCGGCCTTGCGGTCGGACTGAGACGGAGGGAGCACGAGCGCGTCGTTGCTCTGGCCGGCGGGGACCATCGGGAACACCTTCTCGCCGGAGTCGACGCGGAACTCGACGACGACGGGGCGATCGTTGATCGAGTTGGCCTTCTCGATGGCCGGCTCGACCTCCTCCGGCGACTCGACGCGGATGCCGACGCAGCCCATCGCCTCGGCCCAGCGCACGTAGTCGGGCGTGTCGGGCGACAGGTACACCTCGCTGTATCGCTCGTCGTAGAACATCTCCTGCCACTGGCGGACCATGCCGAGGTAGCTGTTGTTGAGCAGGGCGACCTTGATCGGGATGCGCTCGACCGACGCAGTCACCAGCTCCTGGGCGGTCATCTGGAAGCAGCCGTCGCCGTCGACGGCCCACACCGTGCGGTCGGGCCGGCCGACCTTGGCGCCGATCGCGGCCGGGATGGAGAACCCCATCGTCCCCAGCCCACCCGAGTTGACCCACGTGTAAGGCTCGGTGAAGTTCCAGTACTGAGACGCCCACATCTGGTGCTGGCCGACACCGGAGGTGAGGATCGTGCCCTCGGGCGCGGCGTCGCGCAGCTTCTCCAGGCAGAACTGGGGCTTCAGTGCGTGGCCGGGCTCGCTCGGCTCGTACGTCAACGGGAACTGCTCCCGCCAGCCCGAGACGCGGCTGCGCCACGCCGATGTGTCGGCCCGCGCCGCGCCGCCGTCGAGCAGCTCGCCGATGATGCGCACGAGCTCGCCGGCGACGTGCTTGCAGTCGCCGACGATCGGGACGTCCGGCCGGCGCACCTTGCCCTGCTCGGCCGGGTCGATGTCGACGTGGATGACCTTGGCCTCGGGGGCGAAGCTGTCGACCTTGCCGGTGATGCGGTCGTCGAAGCGGGCCCCGAGCGCGATCAGCAGGTCGCTGCGCTGCATCGCCGTGACGGCGGTGGCGTTGCCGTGCATGCCCGGCATGCCGAGCGCCAGCGGGTGGTCGTCGGGGAAGGCGCCGCGGGCCATGAGCGTCGTGACGACGTGGATGCCGGTCAGCTCGGCGAGCTGGCGCACCTCCTCGGCGGCGCGGGCCTTGAGCACGCCGCCGCCGACGTAGAGCACCGGACGCTCGGCGGCGAGGATCAGCGCCGCCGCCGCCTTGATCATCCGGGCGTGGCCCTTGGTGTTCGGCCGGTAGCCGGGCAGGGAGGCGACCACCTCGTCGTCGGTCGGCCAGTGCCACGTCATCGGCGCCACCAGCACGTCCTTGGGCACGTCCACGAGCACCGGACCGGGGCGGCCGGTCGACGCCAGGTGGAAGGCCTGGCGGATGGCCAGCGGCAGGTCGTCGCCGTTCATCACCAGCTCGTTGTGCTTCGTCGCCGAGCGGGTGATGCCGACGGTGTCGCACTCCTGGAAGGCGTCGCTGCCGATCGCCGTGGTCGGCACCTGCCCCGTGATGGCGACCATCGGGATCGAATCCATGTAGGCGTCCATCAATGGCGTGACGAGGTTCGTCGCCGCCGGTCCGGACGTCACCAGCGCGACGCCGGGGCGGCCGGTGACGTGGGCGTACCCCTCCGCCATGTGCCCGGCGCCCTGCTCGTGGCGCACGAGGATGTGGCGGATCGTGGACTCGAGCAGTGGGTCGTAGGCCGGGAGGATGCAGCCCCCGGGCAACCCGAAGACGACCTCGACCGACTCCTGTTCCAGGGCCTTGATCAGTGCTTGGGCTCCCGTGAGCTTCATGGCTGTTCCTCTCGATGGCGGACCGCGACCCCGGCCCGAAAAAGCGAACGACCTCCCGATCGGGAGGTCGACGAGCACACGCGGCGGCAGGGCGCCGGTGTGCTACCGGATGAGTACGAGGGCGACGAGGTGGCGACGCATCGCCGGGCATTGTGCCAGACCACGCCGGCGCAGACAACCGGTCGCGCCGTTCGGCTCAGGCGGCGCGAGGGGTGACGCGCAACGTGGCGACGCTGAGCCCGGGTAGCCGCGGACCGATGCTCGGCGCCGCGGGCACGGCCGTCGAGCCAGATGGTCGCCGTTGGATCGAACTCGAGATTCTTGACCCACTCGGAGTCGCGTCGAACGCTGGAGACGATCACCGTGTCATCGACTCGCGTCGCGGCCAGTGGCACTTCGCGTTGCCGCCCGGAGTGACGACCAGTGGTCGCGACGACGACAACTCCAATGCCGACGGGGGGAGGCGTCCCGACACCCAGTTTGGAGAACGGTCGCACAAGGTTGTTGAGGGCGCTTCGACAGACCACGGATTCAGCCGAGGATCTCGGTGTGCCACCGCGCCCCCTGGATCGACGCCAGCAGCTCCGTGGTGCCGTGACCTTTGTGGAGATTGTCGTTGACGAGGTTCTCCATGAAGTTGTCGGCGTAGCGCGGCCCGGCTTCGGCGCCGAGGTAGCGGGTGGCCATCCGCAGCATTGCGTCGCGTGTGCCGTCACCGAGCTCGGACAAGGTGACGGGGCCTTCGACGGCAACGTATCGATACCGGCCGGCCGATCCGGGATCGACGACGGACAACGTGGCCCGGCCCTCGGCGCGGAAGCGATGGGCTTTGGCCGACGTGGCGCCGATGCACATGTGTCACCGCCCTGCCCAAGGTGCAACTCGGCATGCACTCCGACGGGCTCGAGAGCATCTTCCTGTCCGACCAGGAGATCCGTGTCCTGCACTTCCACGAGGTGCTCGACCACTACCTCTTCGACAGCGCAAGCTAGGGAGCCCCGCCGTGTACACCGACGCCGCGGTGACGGAATGCTCGTGACATGACCGCCAGCGAGGCACCAGGACCCCAGCTCGTCGCGCTGTGCCGGGTCGACCTCGAGCTCGGACCGGTCACCCGCGTCGGTGACGGTCCGAGCGGCACGCGCGTGATCGCCGAGGTCCGCGCCATGACGCTCACCGGCGATCGAATCAACGGCACGCTCACCGGCCGCACCAGCGCCGATTGGTCGACCATCGTCGGAGGCGTCGCCACCATCGACGTGCGGGCCACGATCAAGACCGACGACGGCGCCACCATCTACGTGCAGTACCGCGGTCGGACCGACGCCACCCACGGCTTCGGCGCCGCGCCCATCTACGTGACGCCGATGTTCGAGACGGGCGACGAGCGGTACCGGTGGCTGAACAACGTCGTTGCCGTCGGCAAGGGCCGGCTGGAGGACCGCCGATACGACTGGTACGAGGTCCGCTGAGCCACGAACGCCGTTCGCGAAGAACACCCTCGACCGGACCGCGCCATCGCTACGCACACCCGAGCACGAAGGTTGAATCGCCAGCCTTACGCGACGGCGCTGTGCGACACGGAGACGTCGACGGCGTCGGCGTCGGCGTCGGCAGGCCGGCGCCGCTTGAGCAGCGGGCGCAGCACCATCTGGTCGATCGTGCCGAGGAGGATCACGAGGTCGAGCCACAGCGAGTAGTTCTCGACGTAGAAGAGATCGAGCCGGCGGTAGGCCTCGAACGACGGGTTGTCGCGGGCCTCGACCTGCCAGAGGCCGGTGATGCCCGGACGGACCTGGTGACGGGCCTGCAGCTCGACCGGGAACTCGGCCACTTCCGACGGCAGCGCCGGGCGGGGACCGACGAGGCTCATGTCGCCGCGGAGCACGTTGAACAGCTGGGGCAGCTCGTCCAGGCTGGTGGCCCGCAGGAACCGGCCGATGCGGGTGACGCGGGGATCGACCTCGAGCTTGAACAGCGGGCCGGTCCGCTCGTTCTCGGACGTCAGCGAGGCCAAGCGGACCTCGGCGTCGACGACCATCGAGCGGAACTTGAACATGTTGAACTCGACCCCGTTGAGGCCGACGCGGCGTTGCTTGAACAGGATCGGGCCGCCGCCGCCGAGCTTCATGCCGAGGGCGATCAGACCCAGAACCGGGGCCGCCAGGAGCGCGACGAGGGCGCTGACGGCGACATCGAAGATGCGCTTGTACGTGACCTGTATCCGGGCCAGTGACGGCCCGTCGACGTACAGCAGGGGCTGATGGGCGATCGGCAGCGCCTGCAGCCGGCGGAAGTCGATGCCCGTCAGGCCGGGATCGAGGTACACGTGGCGGCGCCGCGGGCGCTCCTCACGGATCAGCGCGTTGAGCAGCGCCGGGTTGACATCGGTCGAGCAGACGATCAGGCCCTCTGACGGCGTGCGGCCGAGCACCTCGTCGGCGTCGTGGTAGCTGCCGAGCCACAGGGCGCCCAGGCCCGCCGCCTCGGCCTCGGTCTGGGAGCCGACGAGCCCGACGACGTGCATGCCCGCCTCCGGGTGCGTGGCGAACAGCTCGGTCAGCTCGACGGCCCGCCGGTCGGTGCCGACGATGATGACCCGCTGCCCGAACCGGCCGTCACGGCGCTGCGCGGCCAGCCAGGCGCGGTACACCGACCGCCAGGCGACAAGGCTGAACCACGCCACGGTGCAGGCCGCGACGACCTCTTCGACATGGATGTACAGCTTGAGGAAGCGGTCGGCGAGCAGTGCGCCGGCGCCGGCGATGGCGATGGCCCGCGTGAGCCGCGAGATCTCGATGGCCCGCACGGCGTTGTAACGGCTGACCCAGAGGCACTGGAAGCGCAAGGCCCACACGGCGATGGCCGCCAGCGCGAACGGCTTGGCGATGTCGACGAGCTCGTACGGCCGGTCGCGCTTGGTGAGCAGCAGCAGCACCAGACCGAACGACAACAGGACGACGACCGAGTCGCCGACCATCAGGCAGAACTTCAGCCCGTCGTGGCGCAGGCGGGAGGCCAGTTGCCGCTTGGGGCGCACCGGCCGGGACTGGGCGACGACGGTGCGGATGGCGTCGGCGCTGGGGCGCGCCGACGGGCCAGGACCGATCGCCGGATCGGCCGGTTGGACCGTCAGCGGTCCAGCCAGCACCGGGA
>JACCUL010000135.1 GCA_013811855.1 Acidimicrobiia bacterium | reverse complement strand
ACCCCGGGCCCACGAGCTGCCGGGCGGGTGGTGGCCCGAGACGGCCCCGATCGGGTGACACGAGTCGACCACGAATCGCGTCAGAATCAATCCATGGGTGACGCCGACGCCGATTCGATGGAAACGCTGACCGCCGCGACGCAGCGGCTCCAGGCCGCCGGCTACACGGCAAACTGGTTCGCCACCGACGATCACCGGTTGCGCTGCGACCACGTCGCCGGCGGAGATCCCGTCGAGATCGACCCTGCCGACGTGGTCATCGACGAGATCGTCCGGTTCGAAGGGGCCAGTGATCCCGGCGACGAATCGATCCTGTATGCCCTCTCCGGCGACGGCGTGCCCAAGGGGTTGTTCGGCTCGGTGTACGGGCCGGACATGCCGACGGCCGAGATGGAGGTCATCGCCAGGATGGAACATCGAGTCCGCGGCGGCAGACTTGGCGGCGCGAACAAGGACCCATCGTGACCGACCTCGCCGCTCGTCCCGATCTCTCCGGGTACGAGCTGGCCGACCGCTTCCGTCTCGAGGACGGGAGGGTCTTCCTCTCTGGCGTCCAGGCGCTGGCCCGACTGCCCGTCGACCAACTGCGCATCGACCGACGCAACGGACTGTCGACGGCCGCGTACGTCTCCGGTTACCAGGGCTCCCCCGTCGCCACGTTCCAGGAGGAGGCATCGCGGGCGGCCGCCACGGTGCCGGACCTGCCGATCGTCATCCGACCGGGCCTCAACGAGGAGCTGGCGGCCACGTCCGTGATGGGCAGCCAGCTCGCCGAAACACTCAGCGACAAGCGCTACGACGGCGTGATGGCCGTGTGGTACGGCAAGGCGCCCGGCCTCGACCGCGCCGGCGACGCCATTCGCCACGGCGTGTTCGCCGGCACCGGTCGCTACGGCGGCGTGATGGCGATCGTCGGCGACGACCCGGCCGCCAAGTCGTCGACGCTCCCCAGCTCCAGCGACGCCACGCTCGTCGACCTGCACATGCCGATCCTCTTCCCCGGCGACGTGCAGGAGGCCCTCGACCTCTCCCGGCACGCCATCGCCCTGTCCCGGTCGAGCGGCATCTGGGTCGGGCTCAAGCTGGTGACGCCGGTGGCCGACGGCATCGGCACCGTCGAGGTCCACCCGGGCCGGGTCGTCCCGGAGATCCCGACGATGGAGTTCGACGGGACGACGTTCGTGCCCCACCCCAGCGGCCGGCTCCTGACCCCGTACACGTTGGAGATGGAGCGCGAGTTCCAGCAGGTCCGCTCGGTGCTGGCCCGCCGGTACGGCGTCGTCAACGAGCTCAACCGGGTGACGGTGCACGGGCCGGACGACTGGATCGGCATCGCCGCCAGCGGCCACACGTACCACGAGCTGCGCGAGGCGCTCGGGCTGCTCGGCCTGTCCGACGACGACGCGTTGCGGGCCGCCGGCATCCGGCTGTTCCAGCTGCTGATGCCGGTTCCCGTCGACGAGCAGCAGGTGCGCGACTTCGCCCACGGCCTGGCCGAGGTGCTCGTCGTCGAGGAGAAGAACCCGACGCTCGAGCTGCTCGTCAAGAGCGCGATGTACGACTCGGCCGAGCGGCCCAAGGTCGTCGGACGGTTCGACGAGCACGGCGCGTCGCTCGTGCCCGGGACCGGGATGCTCGACGCCGACCGGCTGCTCGTCCCGCTGCGGGCCCGGCTGGCCCAGCGGCTCGGCGACGACCGGCTGGCCCCGCTGCCACGGGTGCGCGAGAAGTCGCTCATCCCGCTGGAGGTCAACCGCACGCCGTTCTACTGCAGCGGCTGCCCGCACAACCTGAGCACGCGGGTGCCCGAGGGCACGCTCGTCGGCGGGGGCATCGGGTGTCACGCCATGGTCGCGCTGATGGAGCCGGAGCGGGTCGGCGACATCGCCGGGTTGACGGCGATGGGCAACGAGGGCGCGCAGTGGATCGGCATGGCGCCGTTCGTCGAGCGCGGCCACTTCATCCAGAACCTCGGCGACGGCACGTACTTCCACTCCGGCTCGCTGTCCGTGCGGGCCGCCGTCGCCGCCGGCGTCGACATCACGTTCAAGCTCCTCTACAACGGCACCGTCGCGATGACCGGCGGGCAGGATCCCCAGGGCCAGCAGACGGTGCCCGACGTCGTGCAGTCGTTGCTGCTCGAAGGGGTCAGCAAGGTCATCGTCACGTCGGACGAGCCGGAGAAGTGGGACGGCGCCGACTTCGGCGGCTCGGCCGACGGTCGGGTCGAGGTCCGCGACCGCACCCGGCTGATGGAGACGCAGGTCGAGTTGGCCGAGGTCCCCGGCGTCACGGTGCTGCTGCACGACCAGGAGTGCGCGGCCGAGAAGCGCCGGGCCCGCAGCCGTGGCCTCGTCGCCAAGCCCGGCTTCCGCATCGTCATCAACGAGCGGGTGTGCGAGGGCTGCGGCGACTGCGGCGACAAGAGCAACTGCCTGTCGGTGCAGCCCGTCGACACGCCGTACGGCCGCAAGACGCGCATCCACCAGACGAGCTGCAACTTCGACATGAGTTGCCTCCAGGGCGACTGCCCGTCGTTCGCCACGGTGACCGTCGATCCGGCGGCATCGAAGGCCGCGGCAGCATCACTCCGCGGGGCGACGATGGACGACGCCGCTGTCGACCTGCCCGATCCCATCGCGCTGGTGCCGGCCGACGGGTTCACCGTGCGACTGTCGGGCATCGGCGGGACCGGCGTGATCACGGTGAGCCAGGTGCTCGGGACGGCGGCGATGCTCGACGGCATGGTCGTGCGCGGGCTCGATCAGACCGGGCTGTCGCAGAAGGCCGGGCCGGTCGTCAGCGACCTGCGCCTCAGCCGGGGCGAGGTGCCGGCGTCGAACCACGCCAACAGCTCGGGTGTCGACTGTCTGCTGGCCTTCGACCTGCTGGTGGCGGCCGGCGACTCGCACCGTGTCGGCGCCGACCCCGAGCGGACGATCGTCGTCGGGTCGGTGGCGGCCACGCCGACCGGGGAGATGGTCGCCCATCCGTCGACCCCGTACCCGTCGCTCGACGCGCTGACCGGTCGGCTGGGCGAGGTGTCGCGGGCCGACCACAACCGCTACCTCGACAGCGGCGCCGTGGCCACGGGCCTGTTCGGCGACGCCACGACGGCCAACATCCTTCTTCTCGGCGTCGCCGTGCAGCACGGCGCCGTCCCGGTCCGCCCCGAGCGGGTCGAGCGGGCCATCGAGCTGAACGGCGTCGCCGTCGCCCGCAACATCGCCGCCTTCCGGTGGGGTCGCCGCTGGGCGGCGCACCCGGCCGAGGTCGAGCAGGCCGCCGGCTTCGCCGCCGCGGTCGCCCCCGAGACCACCGATCAGCTGATCGAGCGCCTGGCCATCGACCTCGTCGGCTACCAGTCCGAACGCTACGCCGGACGCTTTCGCCGGCTCGTCGAGGTCGCCCGCCGCGCCGAGCACGATGTCGACCCGTCGAGCGTGGCCTTCACCGTGGCCGTGGCCCGGTACGGCCACAAGTTGATGGCGTACAAGGACGAGTACGAGGTCGCCCGGCTGCTGCTGGCCCCCGAGGCCCGGGCGGCGTACGAGGCCGTCGGCGGACCGGGCACCAAGGTGACGTGGCGGCTGCACCCGCCGATGCTGCGCTCCATGGGCCTCAAGGAGAAGCTCAAGCTCGGCCCGCGCATCCGTCCCGTGCTGGCGCTGCTGGCCCGCACGAAGGGACTGCGCGGCACGCTGGCCGATCCGTTCCGCTGGGCGAAGGTGCGCCGCATGGAGCGGGCGATGATCCCCGAGTACGAGAAGGCCGTGAAGCGTCTCGCCGCCGGGCTGCGCGTCGACGATCTCGACGACGCCGTGGCCATCGCCTCGCTGCCCGACCAGGTGCGCGGCTACGAGGACATCAAGCTCCCCCGGGCCGAGCGCTATCGCGCCGAGCTGGCCGAGCGCTTGGCCGCCTTCGCGAGGTCCTGAGGTCAGATGAGCGGTTCGGCCATCGCGCCGACGATGGCGGCGCCGACGATGCCGGCCTCGTTGGTCAGGGCCGCCGGCACGATCTCGGTGTCGATGTCGATGTGCGGCAACCACTTCTCGGCCTTGCGGCTGGCCCCGCCGCCGACGATGAGCAGCGACGGCGAGAACAGCTTCTCGACGGTCTGCAGGTAGCGCTCGACGCGCCCGGCCCACTCCTCCCACGACAGGTCGTCGCGGTTGCGGGCCGCCGCCGCCGCTCGCCGCTCGGCGTCCTCGCCGTCGATCTCCAGGTGCCCGAGCTCGGTGTTGGGCACGAGCACGCCGTCGACGAACGTGCCGGAACCGATCCCGGTGCCGAACGTGAGCACGATGACGACGCCCTTGCGATCGGCCCCGGCGCCGTAGCGGACCTCGGCCAGCCCTGCGGCGTCGGCGTCGTTGACGACGTGCACCTCGCACCCCGTCGCCTCCGAGTACAGCGCATCGGCGTCGACGCCGATCCAGCTCTTGTCGATGTTGGCCGCGCTCATCGCGATGCCGGCGCGCACGACCGCCGGCATGGCCACCCCGATCGGGCCGGACCAGCCGAAGTGGGCGACGAGCTCGGCGGCGACCCCGGCCATCGCCTCGGGCGTCGCCGGTTGCGGCGTGGCGATCTTCAGCCGGTCGTCGGCGAGGTCGCCGAGCTCGAGGTCGACCGGCGCCGCCTTCATCCCCGATCCCCCCACGTCGATCCCGAACGATGTTGTCGCCGCGCTCACGGCCGGCACGGTAACTCGGACCAGGACCAGGTTCTGATTCCTCGAACCCGCGATTCTTGCCACGTTTCGCGCCTCAGAACCTGAAGTAGAACGGCAGGATTGGCCCGACTTGGCATGACCCTCGACATCACGTCCTGTTCGACGTCTGCGTGATCGGCAGCGCCAACCTCGATCTCGTCGCCACGACCGAGCGCCTGCCCGGGCCGGGCGAGACCGTGCTCGGCTCACAGTTCGCGGAGCATGCGGGCGGCAAGGGCTTGAACCAGGCGATCGCCGCGAGTCGAGCGGGCGCCCGCACGGCGTTCGTCGGCGCCGTGGGCCGCGATGCGGGCGGGCGCCGGCTGCTCGACGAGCTCGCCGGTGCCGACGTCAACTCCGAGGCGGTGGTCGAGGTCGACGGTCACCCGACCGGCAGGGCGCTCATCGCCGTCGACGCAGCCGGCGAGAACTCCATCATCGTCGTGCCGGGCGCGAACACCGCGGTCACCGCCGATCGGCTCCCGCCGTCTCGGGTCGTCCTGATGCAGCTCGAGATCGCAGTCGCCACTGCCGAGGCGGCGCTCCGAGCGGCGCACGATCGGGGCGCCCTCGCCGTCCTCAACCCCGCCCCCGCAACCGCGCTGCCGCGCCACGTGCTGGCGCTCGTCGACATCCTTGTCCCGAACGAGCACGAGGTTCGCCTGTTGGGTGGTCGAGATGCTCTCGTCGCCGCCGGTGTCGGGACCGTGGTGACGACGCTCGGGTCCGCAGGGGTCGAGGTCGCCACCTCCCAATGGATGTGGCACCGGCCGCCGTTCGCCGTGACCGTGACCGACACCACGGCGGCGGGTGACGCGTTTTGTGGCGCGCTGGCGGCGCAGCTGGCGGTCGGCGAGCCCATCGAGCGGGCGGTGGACTTCGCCGCCGCCGCTGGCGCCCTGGCGACGACCAGAGCAGGCGCAGTCCCGTCGATCCCCGACGCCAACGCGATCCGCTCGCTGCTCGGCCGGGACTGCACTGCGTCCTGAACGACCAGGCGTCAGGCGAACAGCGCGGCGACGGCCTCGGCGAAGGCGTGTGTGTGCGCGTCGACATCGGATTCGGTGTGGTGCGGCGAGAACAGGGCCATGTTGTGGAACGGGGTCAGCAACACGCCGCGGTTGAGGGCGGCGAGGTGCATATATGCCTCCAGGTCGGCGTCACCGGCGGCGGCGGCCTCGGCGCCGGTGCGCGGCGGCGGACAGAACCAGTACTCGGCCCGGCAGCCGAGGCGCTGCACGGACCACGCCAGGTCGTGCTCGGCGACGACCCCGGCGACGCCGGCGGTGAACCGTTCCGCCAGCGGGATCGAGCGGGCGAAGTCCACGTCCCGCAGCGTCGAAGACAGCGCGGCCCGCATCGCCGCCAGCGACAGCGCGTTCCCGGCCAGCGTGCCGCCGATGCCGCTGACGTCGATCGACGGATCGGCGAACTCGGCCCGCACTCCCTCGGCCACCGCCGCGCTGAGCCCATATGCGGCCGCCGGGATGCCGCCGCCGATGGGCTTGCCGATCACCAGCAGGTCGGGCTCCAACCCCGCGGCCGCGGTGTAGCCGCCGGGGCCCGTGCAAATCGTGTGCGTCTCGTCGATGATCAGCAGCGTCCCGGTCTCCCGCGTCAAGCGGCGCACCGCCTCGTGGAAGCCGGGCTCGGGCAGCACGATGCCGATGTTGGTCAACGCCGGCTCGGCCAGCACGCCGGCGACGTCGCCGCCGGAGAGGGCGGCCGCCAGGGCGTCGAGGTCGTTGAACGGCACGACGACGGTCGTCAGCGCCGGATCGCCGGGCGGCCCGAGCGAGCCGTCACGCCAGACAACCTGACCGCCGTCGTCGAGCGTCACCAGCGCCTCGTCGACCGTGCCGTGGTAACACCAGTCGAAAACGGCGATGCGCCGCCGGCCGGTGACGTGGCGGGCGATGCGCAGCGCGAACCGGTTGGCGTCGGTGGCACTCAGCGCGAACTGCCATGCGGCCAGCCCGAAGCGCCGAGACAGCTCGCCGGCCACCCATGCCGCATCCTCGGTCGGCAGCATCGACGTCGCGCCGCGGGCGAGCTGCGCCGTCGCCGCCGTCGTCACCTCGGGCACGGCGTGACCGCCCATGGCACCCGTGTCGCCGAGGCACAGGTCGACGTACGTCCGGCCGTCGACGTCGGTGAACCGGCCGCCCTCGGCACAGTCGACGAAGAGCGGGAACGAACCCGGCCACCGCCGCATCCAGGCCATCGGGACGCCGGCCAGCACGTGCTCCTCGGCCATTCGGGCCAGCTCGGCCGAGCGGGGATGCTCCCGCCCGAACTGCGCCAACTCCTCGGCGTGGCACGCGGCCAGGCGCCCCGGATCGGGGAGGCGGCGCCGGCCCTCGGTCACCGACCGACGGGGCCGTCGACCGGCCACTTGATGCCCGGTGAACCGGCGGCGGCGATCCCGCGGACGGGCCACTCCTTGCGCACCTTGACGACCTTGCGATCCTCCAGGCCCACGACGTTGCCGCACACCGGGCACCCGGCGCCGCCCCGCCCGGGGCTGACGGCGACGGTGACCAGCATCTTCTCGCAGCGCCCGCACCGACGGGGTTCCGTCGCGATCGGCTCGCCGGTTTCGGCGCGCATCCACTGCAGGTCGCACACCGCCGCCGGCGCACCGTCGCTGAACACGGTGACGGGACCGTCCTCGCTGACCACGAACGCCACCGCGCTGGGGTCGTCGTACGTGAACCGCCGGGCCGAGCGGTGGCGCATCCCCCGCGGATCGGTGATCAGCTCGTCGGCCCTCGCCGACGCGTTGAGGCCGACGGCGAAGCGGACCACGGCGCCGTCGGCGTCGACGAGCGTGGCCAGGTCGGACTGCAGGAGGGTGGCGAACACGGCCGCGTGGTGGTGGTGCGAGGCCACCGAAAGGGACGGGCCCGCGTACGCCGCCGTCTCGTCGAGCTGGGGTCCGGCGCCCCCGACATCGCGGTCGCCGAGCCGCAGCACGAGGGTGGCGCCGACGTGACCCGGCGAGAGCCAGTGGATGCACAGGTCGAGCAGGCCCCGCAGCACGTCGATCTTCGCCGTCGGCACCGCCTTGACGAGCCGGGGCAGCAGCGTGCCGGCGTTCGGTCGCATCCCCCACTCCCGACCGTTCCAGTCGACGACGCCTTCGGGCGAGAACAGCCGCGCCGCACCGAGCAGCGTCCGCTGGACGATGAACGCGCCGGTGGCGTCCTGAATCTCGACGAGGTCGTACTCGTACTGCACGGAGCGGCGGAAGCAGGCCAGCGCTACCCGCCGCCGCCCGTGCTCATCGTCGTGGTGGACGAGGAACGTGGAGCGGCCGTCGGCGAACGTCCTGGCCCGCTCGAGCGGTAGGCCGTCGAGCGGCTGCAGCTCGACGAGCTCGTCGCCGACGACGAGCGACCGCGCCGGCGGGACGACGAAGGCGCCGTACATGGGGCGGCGGGTCTCGAAGACCGGGGGGCGGCGGGCGTGACCGAGCTCTTCGACGATCACCGCGCGCAGCGCGGGTTCCTCGGGCAGCTCGACCCCGTCCTCCTGGAGCTCCTCGACGAGACGCCGTGTGGCCCGTGACTGGTTGACGTCCTCGACGATGATCCGACGCTACCGGCGCGCCGTAGCGGGCGCGGACCGTCAGTCCTGGTTGCGGGTCACCGGTCCCACCGGCCGACGGCGGTCACTTTCCGGGGTGATCGGCGGGACGGCCAGCTCGGCGCCGCGGGCCGGGTCGCAGGGATCGGTCTCGATGATGGTCGCCAAGCCGCTCGGTTGTCCCTCGAACGTCGACGCCTGGGTCAGCACCAGCTCGGGCTCGTGGGCGGTGCCGACGTTGATGACGACGGTCCGGCAGGCGACGTCGACCGGCTCCCACGTCGTCACGCGGGCCAACCCGTCGCCGCCAGCCAGGCGGTCGTACGTGGCGAGCCAGCGGCTCTGGTACTCGCGCGGCGTGAGCACGTTGCCGGGCGCGGCCGGGACGGTGTCCCAATCGTCGCCGACGGGGACGTGGCCGATGTACCACGAGACCGGCACGGCGGCGACGTCGCCGCCGTTGCGGTCGAGGATGCCCTGCA
>JACCUL010000123.1 GCA_013811855.1 Acidimicrobiia bacterium | reverse complement strand
GTTGATGTCGAGCGTCACGGGCACCGGCGAGCGGGCGACGACCGACGACAGCGCGGCATCGAGGCCGCGGTCCTCGAGGATCACCGGGTGGATGCCACGCACGAGGTCGCGGATCTCGGCCAGCGCGGCCTTGGCCTCCTCGTGGGCGGTGGCGACCATGGCCCGACCCTCCTCGGGGTCGGCGGCCAGCTTCTGCTTGGCCGCGCCGAGGTTGGCGGCCAGCGCGACGAGTCGCTGCTGGGCCCCGTCGTGGAGGTCGCGCTCGATGCGGCGGCGCTCGCTCTCGGCGCTGTCGACGGCGGCGACCCGGCTGGTCTCCAAGCGGGTCACCTGGGCGGCGTGCTCGGTGTCGGCGTCCGGGCCGAGCAGGGCCCGGGCCATGGCCAGCTCCACGTGGGCCACGCCGATGCTGACCCACGGGGCGACGAACACGAGCCCGAGGACGCCGACGACGCTGGCCAGCGCGGCCCCACCGCCCTGGCCGATCTCGAAGAAGTAGAACTTCGCCGTCGCGTCGGGCATCTCGCCGACGAACGCCGGCAGCAGCACCATCGCCAGCGAGCCCGACCACGCCGCGGCGAGCAGCGCGAAACCGACGACGGCGACGAACATGCGGATCAGGTGGTGGCCGATCTCCCGCCAGCGCACCCCGCTGCGGGCCCGTTCCCGCAGCCGTCCGAACCACGTCGGCGCGGTCAGCGGCGGGACCGGATCGGCGATCACGGTGCCGGTCAGCGCGGCGACCCGCGAGCGCTCGGCGTGGGCCAGCACGTGGGACCAGGCGAACAGCAGCCAGGCGAACGGCAGGGCGATGATGAACGTGATCATCAGGCCGGCGGTCACCGCCAGCAGGGCGATCACGGTGGCGAACGTGAACACGCCGAACGGCATGGCCGTCAGCGCGTAGGCCGTCAAGCCGAACAACCGCAGCGGGTGGCGCCACGGGGAGAGGATGGACATGTCCGCCGAAGCCTGTCAGTTCACCCGTGGGGCTGCGCCCCACACCCATCGCCGCCGGGCGAGCTGGTGCTCGCGCCGTCGGCACTGGAGTGCTCGTTGCGCTCGCACTTCAGTCGGTGGCGATGGCCTGGAGGATGTCGAGGCGGGCGGCCCTGCGGGCCGGCCGGATGGCCGCCACGACGCCGGCGACGGCAGCCAGCACGAGCACCACGACGAGCGGGGTGATGGGGGCGGTGAAGACGCCGAACCCCTCCTCGACGGCCATGGCTCTCATCAGGCCCCACCCGAGGAACGTGCCGACGGCCAGGCCACCGACGGTGCCGAACACGGCGACGATGATCGCCTCCCAGCGCACGGTCGTGCGCACCTGCGAGCGGGTCTGGCCGACGGCGCGGAGGATCCCGAGCTCGCGGGTCCGCTCGTGGATCGACAGCGCCAGCGTGTTGCCGATGCCGATCAGGGCGATGAGCACGGCGATGCCGAGCAGCGCGTACACGACGAACAGCATCTCGTCGATCTGGCCGGCGATGCTCTCGATGTACTCGTCGCGGTCCATCGGCGCCGGGGCCGCGAACTGCTCCGTCACGGCGGTGACGGCCTGCTGGCCGACGCCGAGGACGACGCCGTCGGCGAGGTCGATCAGGAGGACCCTGTCGGCGGCCTGCTGGGTGTGCGGGCGCCAGTCGGCCAGCGGCATGACGACGTCGCCGACGGTCATCCGCTCCTCGTAGACGAGGGCGACCGAGACGGTCTGCTCCGCGCCGTCGACGAACGCCATGGTCAGCGTGTCGCCGAGCTCGAGGCCCCGCTCGTCGGCCCATTGCGAGCTGATCGCCACCTCGCCCGGGCCGACATCGGCCAGCGAGCCGGTCGAGGCGTGGACGTCGAGCACCGTGGCCAGGCCCTGCGGGTCCGTCGCCGTCGGTTCGACCTCGACCCCGTCGAGCGAGACGGCGGCGAAGGCCAGGGGCACGGCCCGCTCGACCTCGGGGAGGTCGGCGACGCTCGTCGCCAACTGCGGGCTGAGGCCGGCGCCGCTGAAGTCGTCCGGGAGGACGACGAGGTCGCCGGCGAAGTTCTCGTCGACCGTCTGGTCGATGGACGCCGTGATCGAGGCGCCGAACGTGGTGAACAGGCCGACCACGGCGGTGCCGACGAGCAGGGCGGTGGCGGCGCCGGCGACGCGACGGGGGTTGCGCATGGCGTTGCGCCGGGCCAGGCGGCCGCTGACGCCC
>JACCUL010000115.1 GCA_013811855.1 Acidimicrobiia bacterium | reverse complement strand
CAGCGGGGAGTGGTCGCGGTGGCAGTGCGTGACGCAGATCGCCGTGACCTGCTCGCCGACCAGCGCGGCGGCGAGCGCGTCGCGGTGGGCGTCGAGCGCCGGGCCAGGATCGATCACGGCCACCCGACCGTGACCGACGATGTACGTCCCCGTGCCCCGGTACGTGAACTTCGACGGGTTCTCGGCGATCACCCGGCGGATGAGCGGCGACACGTGGTCGACGCGTCCGTACTCGACGTCGTCCAACGACCGGAACTCGGGCGCCCTCACGGCTGGCCGACCAACGCCACCACCCGCCCGACCGGGCGACCGTGGCCCATGACGTGCTCGGACAGGATGTCACCGGCGACATCGACGCCGAGCGAGCGCAGCGCGGCGATCATCACCGGCAACCGGGCGCGGCTGGCCCCGTCGGCCACCTTCAGCGCCACGGCGCGACCATCGGGGAGGGCGGCCACGTAGACCCCCTCGGCCCCGTCCTTGGCCATCAGCCCGGGGATCAGCCGCATCAGCCGCGTGACGTCCCGCTCGGGCCCGCCGACCATCTCCGGGCACCTCGTCATCGCCGCATGCACGCGATGGCGGTCGACGGCCAGCTGCCGCACCGCACGCGCCAGCCCGATCAACGGCACGGCGGCCGTCGGTGCACCGCACCCGTCGACACCGACGTGCGCGACGCGCCCGGTCCTCGCCAGCAGGTCGGCCGTGATGCGTTGCTGCAACGGGTGCACGGCGTCGATGTACCCGGCCGTGGCCCAGCCGTTGATCACGCACGTCGCCAGCATCGCGGCGTGCTTGCCGCTGCAGTTCTGCGTGATTGCGCTCGGACCATCGCCGCGACGGATGACGGCGTCGGCGGCGTCGGCGTCGAGGGGCAGTTCGGGCGTGTTCTCCAGGTCTCCGGGCGTCAGCCCGGCGGCGGCGAGGAGCCGTTCGACGGCGGCCAGGTGCTCGGCCCGGCCGTCGTGGCTGGCGCAGACCACGGCCAGCAGGTCGTCGGGCACGTCGAGGCCGAGATCCAGCATCGTCACGGCCTGCAGCGGCTTCAGCGCCGAGCGGGGGTAGATGGCGCCGTCCACGTCCCCGACCGACCAGGCCACCGAACCGTCCTCGGCCAGCGCCACCACGGCGCCGTGGTGCACGCTCTCGGCGTACCCGCTGCGGTGGGTCTCGGCGATCGGCACGTAGCTGTCGGCCGCCGGCGCACGATGCGTCACTCCGCAACCCCGTGGGGGCTGCGCCCCCACACCCCATCCGCATGCGGCGCCCTGGCGGGCGCGCGCCTGCCGGCGCTCGCTGCGCTCACTCCGCGCGTGCCTTGCGGATGCGCGCCCATCGCTTCCACACCCGATGATGGCGGACCTGGGTCAGCTCGCTCTTGATGACCTTGTGCCGATCGCCCCAATCGCTGATCAACGCCTGGGCCATCGCCGCGCCCGGGAGCGCGAGCACTGCGCCGATGGCCCCCAGCACGGTGGCACCGCCAAGCGCGGCCCCGAAGGCCACCGCCGGGTGCAGCTCCATCGTCCGGGCCGTGATGCGCGGGGAGAAGACGTAGTTCTCGATCTGCTGGTACACGATGATCGCCACGATGACGATGCCGGCCTTGAACGGCGAGTCGAGGAACGTCAACAGCACGGGCAGGACGCCGGCCAGGTACGTGCCGACGACGGGCAGGAACTGGCTGATGATGCCGACCCACAGGGCCAGCGCGAGGGGCGCCTTGGTGCCGACGGACTGGAAGACGATCCAGTGGAACAACGACGACAGGAGGGCCAGCAGCGCCCGGGAGTAGAGGTACCCGCCGGTCTTCTGGCCGGCCAGCTCCCACGCTGCCAGCACCCGTTCCTGGCGATCGGGGGTCAGCCGGCTGCACAGCGCGCGCCGCATCTTCGGGCCGTCGGCGATCAGGTAGAAGGCGAACAGCAGCACCGACAGCAGTTGCAGCAGCCCGCCGAGCGCGGCGACCGACAGGCGCACCACGTTGCCCTGCTGGTTCTCGATGAACTGCTGCACCCTGCCGTTCGGGTCGTTGAAGTCGTCGATCACCTCCTGGGCGTCGAGGTTCGTCCCGAACGTGTCGTTGAGGAAGCTGACCGTGTCGCGGATGTACGTCTCGGAGTTCCCCAGCAAGTCGGCGATCTGCTCGGCGACCAGCGTGCCGATGGCGACGACGAACAGGATCATCGCCGCCACGACCCCGAACAGGATCAGTGCCGTCGCGGTTCCCCGCCGCCAGCCCCGCCGGGCCAGTCGGTTGACACCGGGTTCGATGGCGAGGGAGAGGAACACCGAGATGGCCAGCAGGAGGAACAGCCCGCTCAGGCGGGACCAGAAGAACCGGGCCGCCAGCGCGGCGAGAAACCCGCCCCAGAACACGGCGACCGCGGGGACGACCCAGCGCGGCAGACGGCGGTCGGTGCGGGTGTCGACTGCTGTATCCGCTGGCGCCACCGTGGCTGCGGCGGCGTCGTCCGATGCGACGGTCCTGCCGGCCTCGACCGTGTCGCCACCGGGGGCCGTCCCGCCGACCTCCACCGTCGTGGCGACGTCACCGGACGGAGTCGCCTCGACCGTCTCGACGGCCTCCACCGACGACCCCGACTCGAGTCCGTCCGACTCCTCGACCGCGTCGAGGACGTCGGACACCATCTCGCCCATCCCATGCAC
>JACCUL010000109.1 GCA_013811855.1 Acidimicrobiia bacterium | reverse complement strand
CGACCGCGGCCCGCAACCCGGCCGTGCCGAACTGCAGCCGGCCGGCGAACCGGGCCGCCAGCGCGTCGGGCGGACCGTCGATCAACGCCGCCAGCTCGCCCCGAACGTCCTCGTCGGGCTCGGCGGCGAGCCACCGTGCCGCTCCGCTGGCGGCGTCCGTGGCGGTGGTGGGATCAGCGTCGGCGGCCGTCACCGCACCAATGTACGCAGCGGCACCAACGACCTCGGGCCGACGTGGCTGATCACCTCGCCGGCCCCGATCGCCCCGAGCCGGGCGCATTCGTCGAGCGGCCGACCCTGGGTGAGGCCGTACAGGAAGCCAGCCGCGTACAGGTCGCCGGCGCCGGTGGTGTCGACGACGCGGGGCACGTCCGCGGCGGGCACGTCGACGACACCGTCCGGGGTGACGACGAGCGACCCGGCCGGCCCGGTCGTGATCGTCGCCAGCTCGCACTCGTGCCGGACGCGATCGATGGCGAGATCGAGGGTGTCGACCTCGTAGAGGGACGTGAGCTCGGTGGCGTTGCCGAACAGCACGTCCACCTCGTCCCGTACGAGCGCGGCGAAATCGGCCCGGTGCCGGTCGACGCAGAACGAGTCCGACAACGTCAGCGACACCCTCCTGCCGTTGGCGTGGGCCACACCAGCGGCATGGCGGAACGCCTCCTTGGCGGCCGGGCGGTCGTAGAGGTAGCCCTCCATGTAGAGCACGGCGCCGGCGGCGATCGTGGCCTCGTCGAGGTCGTCGGGGCCGAGCAGGCTGGACACGCCGAGGTAGGTGTTCATCGTGCGCTGGGCGTCGGGCGTGACGACGATGACGCAGCGGCCCGTTGGCGTGTCCCCCTCGGGCGAGCCAGGTCGGAAGGCGACACCGACGGCGTGGAGGTCGTGGCCGAACACGGCGCCGAGCTCGTCCCGACCGACCTTGCCGATGTACGCCGCCCGGCCGCCGAAGCTGGCCACGCCGCACAGTGTGTTGGCCGCCGACCCGCCGCTCATCTCGACCGCCGAGCCGAGCGCCCGGTACAACTCGACGGCGCGCTCGGTCTCGATCAGCTCCATCGAGCCCTTGACCAGACCTTGGGCGTCGAGGAAGGCGTCGGTGGCGTGGGCGATGACGTCGACGAGGGCGTTGCCGATGCCGACGACGTCGAACCGGGCGGCGACCGCGTGCCCGTCCGTCGACGCACGAGGCTCGGACACGGAGGTCGAGGCTACCGGTACCATCCCGCGGGTGACCGTGACCGAAGCACCGCCGCTCGATCCGTACCGCCTGCCGCGCTCCATCGTGCCGACGCGCTACGACGTCGAGCTGGCGCCCGACCTCGCCGCCGGCTCGTTCGAGGGTCGTGTCGAGATCAGCGTCGACGTCGGCGAACCCGTCGACGAGCTCGTGCTCAACGCCGTCGAGCTCGACATCGCCGAGGTGCGCGTCGGTGGTGCCACCGCGGCGTGGCGACTCGAACCGGACACGGGCCGGCTCGTCGTCGCCGCACCCGAGGGGCTCGACGCCGGACCGGCCACCGTCACCATCACGTTCATCGGGGTGCTCAACGACAAGCTGCGCGGTTTCTACCGCAGCACCTATCGCGACGAGGCCGGCACCGAGCAGGTCATCGCCACCACCCAGCTGCAGGCCACGGACTGCCGGCGCGCCTTCCCGTGCTGGGACGAGCCCGACTTCAAGGCGGTGTTCGGCGTCACGCTGGTCATCGATCCCGACCTGCTGGCGGTCTCCAACGGGCCCGAGGCGGAGCGCACCGAACGGCCCGGCGGCAAGGTCGCCGTCCGCTTCGCCGACACCATGGTGATGAGCACGTACCTGGTGGCGTTCGTGGTCGGTCCGCTGGAGGTCACGGAGCCGGTCGACGTGGACGGCATCCCGCTGCGCATCGTCCACGTGCCGGGCAAGGGCGCGCTCACCGGGTTCGGCCTCGAGGTCGGCGCCTTCTCGTTGCGCTGGTTCCAGGAGTACTACGCCATCCCGTACCCGAGCGACAAGGTCGACCTGCTGGCCCTGCCCGACTTCGCCGCCGGGGCCATGGAGAACCTCGGCTGCATCACGTTCCGGGAGAGCCTGTTGCTGCTCGATCCGGCCACGAGCACGATGAGCGAGCAGCAGCTGGTCGCCGACGTCGTCGCCCACGAGCTGGCCCACATGTGGTTCGGCGACCTCGTCACGATGCGCTGGTGGAACGGGATCTGGTTGAACGAGGCGTTCGCCACGTTCATGGAGCTGGCCGCCTGCGACGCCTTCCGGCCCGACTGGGACCGCTGGACGCTGTTCGGCCTCGAACGGTCGATGGCCTTCGAGACCGACTCGCTGGCCTCGACCCGTCCCGTCGAGTACGCCGTGCTGTCACCGGCCGACTGTGAGGGCATGTTCGACGTGCTGACGTACCAGAAGGGCGGCGCGCTCCTGCGCATGCTCGAGCAGTACCTCGGCATCGAGCGGTTCCGCCGAGGCGTGTCGCACTACCTCCGCACGCACGAGTACGGCAACACCGAGACCAACGACCTGTGGGACGCCATCGAGCACACCAGCGGCGAGCCGGTGCGGCGGATGATGGACTCGTGGATCTGGCAGCCCGGCTACCCGCTCGTCAACGCCTCGTTCGACGGCCCCGACCTGGTGCTGCGCCAGCGCCGGTTCACGTTCGGTGACCCCGACGAGCTCGGCGTCGAGGACCTCACCACGTGGCTCGTGCCCGTGCACGTCAGGTCGGGCGAGCAGGTCGAGACCGTGCTGTTGACCGGAGACGACGTCCGCCTGCGCCTGGAAGACCCCGCGGCGGCGGTCATCGTCAATGCCGGCGGGCACGGCTTCTTCCGCGTCGGCTACGACGACGCGCTGCGGGCCCGGCTGACGCCGGACGTGCTGGCCACGCTGGGCACGCTGGAGCGTTACAACCTGGTTGACGACGCGTGGAACGAGGTCGTCGCCGGGCGGCTGGCCGCGGCCGACTACCTCACGTTCGTCGAGGGCTTCGGCGCCGAGCGGGAGACCGCCGTGTGGCAGTCCATCGTGCTCGGGCTGCGCAACCTCGGGCGGCTGCTCGACGACGACGACCTGCCGCCGTTGCAGACCAGGGTCCGGGCGCTCGTCGCACCGGTCGTGGATGAGCTCGGCGATCCCGTCGAGGACGAGGACGACCTGCGGGCCAAGCTGCGCGGCCTCCTCGTCGGCGCGTTGGCCGTGCTCGGCCGGGACGACGCCACCCGCGAACGGGCGGTGGCGTGGCTCGCCGCGGCCGAGGTCGACCCCGGCGGCGTCGACCCCGAGCTCGTCGCCGCGTCCACGTCGGTTGTCGCCGCGTTCGGTGACGAGGCCACGTACGAGCACATGGTCGATCGTTATCGTGCCGCGCCGACGCCGCAGGACCAGCTCCGTTACCTGTACGCGCTGGCCGAGTTCGACGACGAGGCGCTGATCCTGCGGACCTGCGAGCTGGCGATGTCGTCGACGGTCAAGACGCAGAACGCGCCCTTCTTGCTGCGCACGTGCATCGGCAACCGCCGCCAGGGCGCCGTCGCGTGGCGGTTCGTGCGCCAGCACTGGGACGAGGCCAATGCGGCGTTCCCGAACAACACGATCGTGCGGATGGTCGACTCGGTGAAGCTGCTCAACGACGAATCGGTCGCCGCCGACGTGCAGGCCTTCTTCGCCGAGCACCCCATCCCGCAGGCGGCCAAGACCCTGGACCAGATCCTCGAACGCCAGCGGGTCAACACCGCCCTGCGCTCGAGGGAGTCCGACCGCCTCGCCGCCTCCCTCTGACTGTTCGTGCGAACGGTGGAGCTGAGGGGAATCGAACCCCTGGCCTCAACAGTGCGATTGTTGCGCTCTGCCAACTGAGCTACAGCCCCGCGGGGACCGAGCATACCGGCCGGCCGGAACACGGACCGGCGGGGATCAGACGGCGGGCGACCAGCGGTCGGTGGCGCCGTGGGTCCTGGTGACCCTGCTGGAGCGCGCCGGCGCGGCGACACGGGGCGCCTGGACCCGGGCCGGAGCGGGCTCGTCGACGTCGTAGACGTCGGCGTACTCGTCGTTCGGCTCGTCCCACGCCTCCCGCGGGCGCATCTGGCCGAGCACGTACACGTACCCGCACAGGGCCAGGAAGGCCAGGACGAAGACGTACAGCATGGCCTCGGCCCTGGTGGTGGCGAAGAGGAACAGTGCGCAGGCGGCCACCAGCGCGAGCACGAACAGCACGTTGGACCGGCGCCGCTTGGCGGCCTCACGGGGCGTCATCGCCCGGCTGGCGGGGGCCACCGGTTGGTGGGGCCGGCGGAGGGGTTCGGGCGCCGGACGGTCGGCGTGACGGCGCTGGCGCAGCGAGGCGTCGTAC
>JACCUL010000086.1 GCA_013811855.1 Acidimicrobiia bacterium | reverse complement strand
GACGAGCACGGCCCCGACGGCGAGCAGAAGGACGGCACCGCCGGTCTCGCCGATGTCGATGGCGACGAGGACGCCGCCAATCGCGGTGGCGATCAGGCCGGCAGCGGCGAACGCGGTGCCGGTGCCGAGGTAGCCCCGGCGGTCGAAGGCCCGCGTCAGGAACAGATAGCCGACACCCACGAGCAGCAACGCCCATCCGGCCGCAGCTCGCTGGCCGACGGGCCGAACACCGGGGCGTCGAACGACGAGACGTCGCCGCCGCTCGTGACGATGTTGGCGGCGAGCGAGGCGAAGGACAGCAACCCGGCGCCGAGGATCACGGGGTGGCCGCGATATCCCGGGAACAACCAGGCCGCGGTGTACCCGATCGTGGCCAGCAGGAGGACGACCGTGCCGTAGGAGCTGCTGTCGGGGGGAACGGCGGCGGCGGCGAACGCAAGGATCCCGACCGTCCCGAAGGCGGTCGCCGCGGCATGGAGGGCGACGAACGATTCGTCCACGGTGAGGCGGATCACCGCCCCGGTGGCCACGAGCACAAGCGCGACCACGACGACGGGGCCACGGGCGTCCCCGTCACCGACGGCGGCGACGGCGATGTCGAGCGCCACGAGCAACCCGCCGCCGGCCCCGAGCGATCCGTCGTAGGTGGGCGCCAGCCGTCGGCGGGCGTGATCGCCCATCGAGTCGAACCGGCGCCAGAAGCCGTCGTTGCTCGGCGCCGCGGGCGCGGTCGGGGCACGCGGGGTGGGCGGAAGCCATCCGCCGTCCATGGGCCAAAGGTAGTCTCGACGACCGTTATGGCCCGCGTCTCGGAGCTGCTCGCGAGCGGGCGGACCTTCTCGTTCGAGTTCTTCCCGCCGCAGTCCGATGCCGCCCAGCTGACGCTCGGACGGACCATCGCCGAGCTCGAGCCGCTGCAGCCGAGCTTCGTGTCGGTCACCTACGGGGCCGCCGGAGGCACCCGCCAACGCACCCGCGAGGTGGTCGCGTGGGTCCGTCGCGAGACGGCGATCACGCCGATGGCCCACCTCACGTGCCAGGGCCACCGACGCCGGGAGATCGCCACCCTGCTGGCCGAGTACCGGGACGCCGGGATCGACAACATCCTGGCCCTCGGCGGCGATCCGCCCGCCGACCCGGCCGACGCCCGTCCGAGCGATTACCGCTACGCCGCCGAGCTGGTCGAGGACATCCAGCAGCTCGAGCACTTCAGCATCGGTGTGGCCGCCCACCCCGACGGGCACCCGCGGTCACCGGACCGGGAGACCGACCGGCGGATGCTGGCGGCCAAGCTCGTCCGCGCCGACTTCGCCATCACCCAGTTCTTCTTCGAGGCCGAGCACTACGTGCGGCTCGTCGGCGAGCTGGCGGCGCTCGGCATCGACAAGCCCGTGCTGCCCGGCATCATGCCGGTCACCAACATCTCCCAGATCACCCGCATGGCCCGGCTCAGCGGCGCCGCCGTGCCGGGCTGGGTGACGGCGCGGTTCGACGGGCTCGACGACCCGAGCGAGGTGCGCCGCGTGGGCGTGTCGCTGGCCACCACGCTGTGCGCCGAGTTGCTCGCCGCCGGCGCCCCGGGGCTGCACTTCTACACCCTCAACCGCAGCACGGCGACCCGAGAGATCTACGCCAACCTCGGGTTGGGCGTGGCGTAAGCGGCGATGACCCAGGCCGTGACCCGGCCCCTCGAGTGGAGCCCGCCGCGCCAGGCGATCAGCCGGGTCCCGTACCTGCCCGGGCTCGACGGGATGCGGGCCCTCGCCGTCGTCGCCGTGATGCTGTACCACGCCAACCCGTCGTGGCTGCCGGGCGGGTTCCTCGGCGTTGAGGTGTTCTTCGTCATCAGCGGCTACCTGATCACGCTGCTGCTGATCGGCGAGCACGAGCGGACCGGCCGGGTCAGCCTCGGCCAGTTCTGGCTGCGGCGGGCCCGGCGGCTGCTGCCGGCGCTGTTCACACTGCTCATCGGCCTGACGATCTACGCGGTGTTCTTCCGGCGCGATGTCCTCGGCCAGCTGCGCGGGGACGTCCTCGCCGGCCTGACGTACGTCTCGAACTGGTACCAGATCTGGGTCGGCCAGGGGTACACGCAGCGGGGCGACTTCGCCCCGCTGCGCCACCTGTGGAGCCTCGCCGTGGAGGAGCAGTTCTACCTCGTGTGGCCACTGGTGATGGTCGGGCTGATGCGACTCGGTCGGCGCCGCCTGCCCGAGCTGAGCCGCTGGCTCGTGCTCGCCGCGATCGTCGTCACGTTGGCCCTCGCCGTGCTCTACCACCCGGGCCGCATCGGCTCCTGTCAGGTGACGCCCGGCGCGTACTGGGAGGTCGGCGGACGCTGCGTCAGCAAGACCGACGCCCTGTACCTCGGCACGTTCACCCGCTTCGGCGGCCTGCTCCTCGGATCGGCGTTCGCCATGGTGTGGCGGCCGGTGGCGATCATGCGGGGCCCGATGCGCACCAAGGGCCACGTGCTCGACCTCGTCGCGATCCTCGGTCTGGCCGGGCTCGCCGCGCTGTGCTGGTACCTCCACCTCGTCACGCCGGGAGGCGCCGACCCGTGGCTGTTCCGCGGCGGGTTCCTGCTCACCGGCCTGGCGACGCTCGCCGTGATCGCGGCGGTGACGCATGCCCGCTCGTGGGCCGGACCGGCGATCGGCAACCCGCTGTTCCTGTGGATCGGCACCCGGTCGTACGGGATGTACCTGTACCACTGGCCGATCTACCAGGTCATCCGGCGCGTCGCCGGCAACGGTCTGACCGTGCCGCAGTTCGCCGTCGCGATGGTGGCCACGGCAATCGTCACGGAGACGTCGTACCGGTTCATCGAGACCCCGATCCGCACGGGCCGCATCCGCCGCTGGTGGCGTCGCCTGCAGGCCAAGCGCGATCCGAACCCGCGGCGGATGATCGCCACCGTCGGCGCCGGCGTCGTCGCCGTCTCCATGTTCGCCGCCGCCAACCTGGCGACGGCCGAGCTCAAGCCGAACGAGATCGCCGAGTCGATCCGGCAGGGCGAGCAGGTCGGCAAGGACCCGCTGGCCACCGTCATCGTCACACCGGACACCGCCGAGCCGCCACCGGTGAACGCCACGACGCCGATCGCGCCGACGCCCGCCTCGATCGTCACGCCGTCGACCGACCCTGGCGCCAACGGCGGCCCTCGACCCGTCGAGACACGCCCGCCGCGCTCCGACCCGAGCACGACGACGACCACGGAGAAGCCCCGACCCGTGGCCCGCGTCCTCGCCATCGGCGACTCGGTGATGCTCGGCGCCCGCGATGAGCTCGAGGCCAGGGGCATCACGGTCAGCGCCGAGCAGAACCGCCAGATGATCGAGATGGTCCCGGTCGTCCAGCAACTGCAGGCCGACGAGCAGTTCGGCCGCGTCGTCGTCGTGCACCTCGGCACCAACGGGCCGTTCAGCGGTGAGACCCTCGACGCGTTCATGAACGCCCTCTCGGGCGTGCGGCGCGTCGTCGTGTTGACGCTGCACGTGCCGCCGACGGCGGACGCCGCGCAGTGGGTGCCCGGCAACAACCGCCAATTGTTCGACCTGCCCAACCGCTACGACAACGTCGAGCTCCTCTACTGGGACGGCCTGGCCACGGCCTGTGACTGCCTGTACGACGACGGCATCCACCTCAACCAGGCCGGCCAGGACTACTACACCCAACTCGTCGCCGACCTCCTCGATCTGTAAGTCCAGTTCTGAGTCCCAGAACCCGCGGAAAACGCGGCCTTCCGCGCATGAGAACCGGTCGGCCTACGCTCGGCGACCATGACAACCCCCGTTCGCGTCGCCGTCACCGGTGCCGCCGGTCAGATCGGCTACAGCCTGCTGTTCCGTATCGCCTCCGGGTCGATGCTCGGTCCGGACACGCCGGTGCGCCTCCAGCTGCTGGAGATCACGCCGGCGCTCGGCGCGCTCGAGGGCGTGCGGATGGAGCTGGACGACTGCGCCTTCCCGCTCATCAGCGAGATCGTCGGCACCGACGACGCCGACGAGGCCTTCGGCGACGTCGACATCGCGCTCCTCGTCGGCGCGATGCCACGTAAGGCCGGCATGGAGCGCTCCGATCTGCTGTCGGCGAACGGAGGGATCTTCAAGCCGCAGGGCGAGGCGCTCTCACGCAGCGCGTCGCGCGACGTCAAGGTGCTCGTCGTCGGCAACCCGGCCAACACGAACGCGTTGATCGCCATGCGCAACGCCGCCGACCTCGATCCGGGCCGGTTCACGGCCATGACCCGACTCGACCACAACCGGGCCGTGAGCCAGATCGCGGCGAAGCTGGGCGCCACCGTCGCCGATGTGAAACAGATGACGATCTGGGGCAACCACTCGACGACGCAGTACCCGGACCTCTTCCACTGCGAGGTCGCCGGGCGCAATGCCAACGAGGCTGTCGATGACCACGAGTGGGTCGACGGCACGTTCATCCCGACCGTCGCCAAGCGCGGCGCGGCGATCATCGAGGCCCGCGGCGCCTCATCGGCGGCCTCGGCCGCCAACGCCGCCGTCGACCACGTGCGGTCGTGGGTGCTGGGCACCCCCGACGGGGATTGGGTGTCGATGGCCGTCCCCAGCGACGGCAGTTACGGTGTGCCCGAGGGGATCATCTCCAGCTTCCCGTGCACCTGCTCGGGCGGCGGCTACTCGATCGTCCAGGGGCTCGACATCGGCGACTACAGCCGGGGCAAGATCGACGCCTCCGTCGCCGAGCTCGTCGAGGAACGCGACGCGGTCGCCGAGCTCGGCCTGATCTAGCTCACCGCGACGCGACAGGCGAGGTGCATCATCGCGTCGACGCCGCGCTTGAGGTCGTCGTCGGAGATGCGCTCCGACGTGCCTTCGCCGACGAGGTCGCTGACCGTCATCACGGCCAGCGCCTCGGCCCCTTTGACGGCGGCGACCGAGTACAGCATCGCCGCCTCCATCTCGATGCCGAGGATGCCGACCCGCTTCCAGCGCCCGACCATCGTCGGGTCGGGGTCGTAGAACACGCCGCTCGTCACGATCGGCCCGACGTGGACGGTGGCGTCACCCTCGGCGGCCAGGCGGGCCGCCATCGCCGCCAGCGCGAACGACGCCGTCGGGGCCCAGCCTGGCACGTCGGCGTAGCGCAGCGGGGCCGAGTCGTCGCACGTGGCCGACAGCGCGATCACTGTGTCGCCCAGCCGCATGCCGTTCTGCAGTGCGCCGCACGTGCCGACGCGCACCAGGCGGGTGGCCGAGCATCACCAGCTCCTCGAACACGATGCCGGCGCTCGGACAGCCCATGCCCGTCGACTGCACGCTGATCGGCGCACCGTCGAACGTGCCCGTGAAGCCGAGCATGCCGCGCTCCTCGTTGACGCACCGCGCGCCGGGGTCGAAGAAGGTCTCGGCGATGTACCGGGCCCGGCGGGGATCGCCGGGGCACAGCACGGACGGCGCGTAGTCGCCGGCGTCGGCACGGAGGTGGATCGGCATGGCCGGCACCGTAGAGGCCCGCCACCCCGGCGACGCCGGTCACGTACGAGGGACTGCCCTTCTGTCATGTCGAACCGGCCCGAGTGAGGCCGGTTCGCATGACAGCGGGTGGGTTCAGCCCGGGTGGATGACGCCGCAGGCGATGCGGTCGCCGCTGTTGCCGCTCGGATCCGTCACGTAGTCGTCCGCAAGCGCGTGGACGACCAGCGCACTGCCGTCTGCATCAAGCACGGCAGTCGGCCCGTCGGCCAGCGTGAAGCGCGCCAGCTTTGTGTTGAGGTGCCCGCGGCCGGCGCCGTTGACCACCAGGTTCGGCAGGTCGCCGGAGTGCTGGCCGTGCAACGCGCCCGACGGGTTGTGGTGCCCCCCGGCACTGGTGAATCCCACGGCGTCGCAGTTCCCGATGGCGTGCACATGGATGCCGTGGCGCCCGGTGGACATCTCCCGCACGTGCACGTTCACGTGCACCGCCCCTGCGGCGTCCTCGGTGAATAGGGCGAACCCGACCGTCTGGCCCCCGCCGTCCTTCAGCACTGCCCAGGCATCGGCGGCACCATCGGCCGCCGCCGACGTCGTGGCGACGGCGACGCCGCCCAGCGCCAGTGCGGCCATCAGCGCCGCGCCCCGTCCCATGTTCCTCATCCGTTGACTGTCCATGTCGCCCTCCTCGGGTCTTCATCGCCCGACGGTGTCGTGGCGTTTGACAGACGGACGCATGAGACGCCATCGGGGGTGACAGTGTCATGCGTCACACCATGTGGTGTCGCCCGCGGCTGCCGCCCGTGCGTCTGTCGGGACATGACTGCGGTGATCGAGGTCGAAGGGCTACGCAAGGAGTACCGCCGGTGGCGCGGGACTCCGACCGTCGCCATCCACGGACTGGACCTGACGGTGCCAGAAGGCGGCGTGTTCGGCTTCCTCGGCCCGAACGGCTCGGGCAAGACGACGACGATCCGGTGCCTGCTCGGCCTCGTCGCCGCCACGGCCGGGCGCGCCGCGGTGCTCGGTCGCCCGACGCCCGCCGACCTCCCGACCGTCATGCGCCAGATCGGCGCCATCGTCGAGACCCCGGCGATGTTCCCGACGATGACGGCGCGCGAGAACCTCGAGCTGTTCGGTGCCATCGACGGGATCGGGCCGCGCCGGGTCGAGGCCAGCTTGGCCGCCGTCGGTCTGGCGGACCGGGCCGACGAGAAGGTCCACAAGTACTCGTTGGGCATGCGCCAGCGGCTCGGCTTGGCGGGCGCCCTGCTGAAAGACCCTGCGTTGCTGGTGCTCGACGAACCGGTCAATGGGCTCGACCCCGCCGGCATCCGCGAGATCCGTGAGCTGCTGCGCCGGCTGGGAGCCGAGGGCAGGACGGTGTTCCTGTCCAGCCACCTGTTGTCCGAGGTCGAACAGACCTGCGACCAGGTGGCCATCATCGATCGCGGCCGCCTGCTGCTCAGCGGGCGGGTCGACGATGTGCTGTCGGCCGCCTCGCGCCCGTCACTGCTGGTCGGCCTGGACGACCCTGTGGCCGGTGCCGACGCGCTGCGTCGCGCAGGTCTCGACGTCGAGCCCACCGGCACGCTCCTGCGCGTCGCTCTGGCCCCGTCGCAGGCCGCTCACGTCACGAAGCTGCTCGCCGACGTCGGGCTCTACGTCACCGAACTGCGGCCCGACACGGTGTCGTTGGAGGAGCTGTTCTTGGATATCACCGGTCGTGAGGAGGTCGCAGCATGAGCGCAGCCAAGAGGTTTGCCAGATTGACAATTGTGGAGATGCGGCGAGCGCTGCATCGACGGCTCGTGCGCTGGATGATCGTGCTCGCCTTGGCCCTGTGTGGGGTCATGGGCGTGATCGTCTACCTCACCAGCCGCGACCCATCGCAGCTCGCCCGGGCGGACGAGCACCCGGCCCGCATGTCGTCGTGGTGGATCAGCGGTGGAGGCGACGGGATCCTGACGATTGCCGCGCTCTACCTCGTGGTCGGGGCGGCGATCTGCGGCGCCTCCGTCGTCGGAGCCGAGTGGCGGGCCGGCACGATCACGACGGCGCTCATCTGGGAACCGTCACGCCTGCGCCTGCACGCAGCCCGCACGGCGTCGGCCGGGATCCTGGCGTTCGTGATCGGGTTCGCGTTGGAGGTCGCCTTCCTGGCCTCGGCCTTGCCCGCCGTCCTGCTCAACGGTTCGACCGACGGCACCGACCGCGCCTGGTGGACGGCGCTGGTGCTCGCCATGTTCCGTATCGCGCTGATCACGGCGCTGGTCGCCGTGCTGGCGGTCAGCGTCGCCACCATCGGCCGGAACACGAGCGCAGCCCTCGTCACGCTCGCCGCGTGGGCTCTCGTCATCGAGCGGCTGATCGCAGCGCTCCGACCGCAGCTGGGCAGATTCATGATCAGCGAGAACGTCGCGACGGTCGTGCCGTGGACGCAGATGACGGACGTCGACTTCGAGCGCCCGCCGATCGTTGCCCTGACCGCGCTGGTCGCCTACCTGGCAGTGGTGGTGGCCGTGGCCACCGCCTCGTTCGCCGGGAGGGATGTCGTCGGCACTTGAGCAGGAGCTGCGCGAGCATGCGTCTCGTGGAGGCGACGGGGATCAGGCTCCGCGACGCGCTGCTCGCGTGGTGCGCAGGACCGCTGGCGTCGGCCGTGCCCGTCCGTTCCGTCGCACCGGCCGCGGTGTGGATGACTCAGGAGATCGCCGCCGCCGGCCTCTCGCGGAGCGACGTGGGGGTCGCCCCGACGCTCGACGTCGAACGGTTCGTGGCTGACATGTTCCGCGCCGAGGGTGTGTCGCTCGTGCGGCTGGCGCGGCTGTTCGTCGACGATCGCAACGCCGCCGAGGACCTCGTGCAGGAGGCCTTCATCCGCCTCGCCCGCAGCGCGCAACGCATCGAGGATCCCGCCCGTGCGCCGGCCTATCTCCGCTCGATCGTCCTCAACCTGGCGCGGGACCACAACCGGCGCGGCCTCGTGTCGCTTCGTCATCGATCGCCTCTCGTCGACGTCCAGGCCGGCATCGAGGACCAGATCACCGTGCGCGACGACCAACGCCGGATGCTCGACGCCCTCCGCGACCTTCCCGCCAGGCAGCGCGCCTGCCTCGTGCTGCGCTACTACGACGAGCTCGGCGTCGACGACATCGCGACCACACTCGCGGTGTCCCGCAACTCGGTCAAGACCCACCTCCAGCGTGGCCTCGCCGCGCTCGAAGCCCGGCTCGCGACGAAGGACGAGGCATGAACTCGCTCGAGGAACGGCTGCGCGACGCGCTGCGCGACGGTGCGCTGACCGTCGAGGAGAGCCCGGACCTGCTCACCCGCGTGGAACTCAGCATCACCGACGATCAACGCTTACGCGTGCAGCATCGCGCCATCGCCGGCGTCGCCGGCTGCATCGTCGCCGCCGTCGCCGCGATCGTGGTCGCCGTCACCGATACCAAACAAGGAAGTGTGCTCATGGACTGGTGGATACTCGAGTTGATCACCGTCGCCCTTCTGGTCGTCATCGCCTTTTGGCTGGGACCGCTGATCAAGCGCTTCGGTCGCAGCTACGCGGCCGACGTCTTTCGGGCGAACCCGCGCACCGGCAAGAGCTTCATCATGCTCACCGACGTCGCCTACTACCTGATCTTCTTCTCGTACATCTTGTTCACCGTGAGCTTCGAGCCGAAGGGTGCGTGGGCCGACACCGTGAATGCCGCCCAGCTCCAACACGAGACGGCGCGGCTTGCCGGCATCCTGCTGATCATCGGTGTGCTGCACAGCGCCAACCTGCTGGCGCTGCCCGTGATGGGCCGGCTGTTGACCCTCAATCGCCAGCTCGACGAGTCCGCCCCACCGTCGCAGCACCAGGCCTGAGGCTGCCACCGTGCTCGTCGCCCGGCCCGCCATGGCGTTGCTGGCGATTCTCGGCGCAGCGAGCCGCGCCGGCGACGACGGCGCCGGCGGCGACCTCGATGACACCGTCCAGATGCGGGCCGTCGTGTTCGAGGACACCGGCCTCACGCCCAACCCCGTGCTCGATCACCTGGTCGACGGCGACGTGCTCGACGTGGCGGTCACCGACGGCGTGGCCGACGCACGCGGCATCGTGCACCAGTGCGTCCGCACCACCGACGGCGTGGCCAACTGCTTCAACGCATTCCCGGTGCAGTTCGGCGACGGCGGCGACGCCCGCTTCCAGTTCCAGCTCCTCGACAACGGGCGCTGCGGTCCCGCCGGGGCGTGCGTGCTCGTCGTCGATGATGCCGCCCGGACACGGCGGGCCATGGCCCATACCGTGTTCGGCGCGCCGGCCCTACCGGCACCGGTGGTCACGATCACGCCCGCGCGACTCGTCGACGAAGGCGACGAGGTGCAAGTGGCCATCCGCCAACTGACACCCGGCACCGCCGTGCAGGTCGGCTACTGCGGGCCCGGCTGCGATCACCTCACCCGGGTCGTCGCCGACCCGCTGGGGCAGGCGACCGCGAAGGTGGTCATCGGGGCCGATTGCCTCCGATGCGGCATCGCCGTGATCGGCGGCGCCCACGACTCGCTGACCTCGGTGCCCTTCGCCCCGCGGCCGCAGCCCGGCTACGACACCGGCCGGCTGACGACAGGCCTGCTCGTCGCGGCGGCGCTGCTCGTCGCCGCGTGGCGGGTCGTGGCCACCGTCGACTGGCGCCCCCCGTCCGAAGCCGCCACACCCGACATGGACGCCGCCGAGCTGTAGACCACAACGCGCAGCCGTGACCGTCCGCCGCGAACGGCCGCAACAGGCCGATGGCGACGGACAGGACGGTTTGGTGTCAGCTCACCGCTTGCAGGGCGTCGGCCATCCCATCACCGAGCGGGCGGACGGCAGTACTGTCCGTCGCCGTGACTGCTCCGTCCTACGACGTCACGTATGCCGAGGCCCGCAACCGGGTCACGGTGGCGTTCCGAATCATCCCTGGCGATCCCGCACCTGATCGTGATGTCCCTGTGGGGCCAGCTCGCCGAACTGCTCGCCGTGATCCAATGGTTCATCGTGCTGTTCACCGGCCAACGCAACGACGGCATCTGGAACATGCAGCGTGCGTACCTCGACTACGCAGCGCGGGTGCAGGGGTATACGTGTGGCTGCTCCACGACGAGTTCCCGCCGTTCGGAACCGAGTCCGGGCGGGTGCCGGTGGTGTTCGACTTCGACCCGCAGCCCGATCCACCGAATCGGTTGACCAACGCCCTGCGGCTCATCTGGGCCATTCCCGTGCTGCTGCTGGCCGCCGTCATCGGCATCGGTGCGTACGTCGTGGCCGTCATCTCGTGGTTCGCCATCGTCATCACCGGACGGCACCCGCGGGGCATGTGGGAGTTCGTGCTCAAGTTCCTCCGGTTCTACCTCGAGGTCACCGCCTACACATTGCTGATGACGGACACGTACCCCTCGTTCGGACGATCGACGGCGTCGATGGCGTCGCCGGCGTCGACGCCGGGCTCGCCGCTGCCACCCCCGCCCGGTCCGCCGCCACCGGGTCCGCGCTGAACTTCGCTACTTGAGGAACTTGCTCGTCGTGTTGTCGGCGAGGACCTTGCCGCCGGTCTGGCACGTCGGGCAGTAGTTGACGGTGTAACCCGAGTACTCGACGGCGCGCACCGTGTCGCCGCACACCGGGCACGGTTCGCCGGCGCGGTGGTGGACCCGTCCAGGCCGGTCCTTCGACGAGCTCATGTCGTCGCGCGACCGCTCGTACTGGAGGCCCTCGGCGACGGCGTCGCGGATCGCCGTCACGACGGCGGTGGCGCCGTCGAGCCCGAGCTTGCCGGTCATGGCGAACGGCGACAGCTTGGCCCGGTGGCACACCTCGTTGGCCAGGCGCCGGCCGACGCCGGCGATGGCGCGCTGGTCGCGCAGGAAGCCGTGGAGCCGCATCGACCGTTCGGCGAAGCGCGCCGCCAGCTCGTCGGGTTCGATGCGATCGGCCTCCGGACCGAGGCGATCGAGCGGCGCGATCGTCAACGCCTCGGCGGTCGGCACGCACCAGACGCCGGCCCGCCGCTCCGTGCCCTGCTCGGTGAGCAGTAGGGCCGAGCCGTCACCCTCGAACACGAACCGGGCTTGCGCGCCTCGCGGCTTGGCGGTCTGCTTGGCGTCGACCAGCAACCGTCCGCCCTGCATGAGGTGGACGACGAACGTCACCGGCGCGAACCGCGCCAGCAGGTACTTGCCGCGCCGTCCGATCTCGACGAGCGGCTCGCGGTACGCCGCATCGGGCGCTGGGATCGCCGTCTTCAGCGCCGTGAACGTGATCGCCTGGAACCGGCGCAGCCGCTGGCCGGCGAAGTCGGCCGTCAGCCGCTCGGCGTGGGCTTGGACCTCGGGCAGCTCGGGCATCAGCGCGATGGGTCAGACGTACTCGGTCCGCTGGCGGACGTCGGTGAAGACGGCGTCGAGCGCGCCGAAGACCGGCTGCGATTCGAGGAGGCGTTGCTGGTCGCCCGTCAAGCGGATGTGCCCCGTCACGAACGCCTCCTGGGCGTTCAGCTCGCCGGTCGCCACGGCGACGGCGGTGGCCCACGACTGCTCCATCCGCACGTGCTCGGGGTCGGCGGTGCCGGCGCCGAAGCGGGCCTCGCCGTCGACGACCTGCAGGTGATACGTCACGTCACCCTCCGGCCCGTCGGAGACGACCTGGGTGACGCCGATCTCGTGCTCGGTGGCGAGATGGCGCAACCGGTCGTCGGCGGCGACGGCGCGGGTCAGCTCGTCGATCCACGACAGGCTGAGATAGCGCACCACGCTCGTAGTCTGCCGGAACATGGCTCTCGACCCGGTGGTCGACGACGGCCGCCACGGCGACGCCGCCGTCGAGGAGTGGGTGTTCACGACGTGGGCCGTCGACCTGTCGATCGGCGCCGTCAGCGGGCACCGCGTCACCGGTCGAACTGCGTGGTACTGGGCGGCCGTCGTGCGTCCCGGCCAGCCGCTGTTGCACGTGGCCGAGTGGGAGGTGCCCGTTCGGGCCGAGCCCGGCCTCGTCAAGGCGCACGGGCTCTGGGCCGAGCACGTCTGCGACGCGCCGATGGAGCAGTGGACCATCAGCAACGAGACGTTTGCCGCCGGGCTCGACGATCCCGGCGACGCCATCGGCCGGGCGTACGGCGTGCCGACCGCCGTCGCCTTCGACCTCGAGTGGTACGCCGCGGCGCCGCCGGTGGCGCGGATCGACGGGTTCGAGCAGGCGGGTGTCGTCCATGGCGTGATCGAGCTGCCCGGCGCGGCCCGCCACCTCACCGAGACGCCGGCGCGGCGATGGCACCGCTGGGGCGACGAGCTGGCCCCGCTCGAGCTCCCGAACGCCTACGCCCACACCGACCTGCGGGCCGTGTTCGCGTTTCCCGACGGCTTCGTCGCCAACTGGGCCCTCACGCCCGACGGGTTCCGCCAGTTCGCCGCTCACGATTCGTAGGAGCATTGGCGGTGCCCGGGCACCGGTAAAGGTCATCAGAACCCGATCGGGCCCAGCTGGTCGCATTTCCTCGCCTGGACCACCTCGGCAGTAGCGTCGATGTCATGGCGCACGTCGTGTCCAGGGGACCGGTCAGCGGCACCGCCACTCGGACGAGGAAGCGCAAGCTGTTCCTCGTCGACCTCTACTCCACGGCCGTCGGCAAGAAGTACGTGATGGCGATCACCGGCATCATCGGCATCGGCTTCGTGGTCGCCCACCTGATCGGCAACCTCAAGGCGTACCTCGGGTTGATCACGGAGAACGGCGAGCGGGTCTACGACGTGGACGTGTACGGCGAGTTCCTGCGCGAGATCCTCGTGCCGATCCTGCCCCGCACGTACGCCCTGTGGGCGCTGCGGCTCGTGCTCATCGCCGCCCTCGTCCTGCACGTCCACGCCGCCTACAGCCTGACGGTGATGAACCGGCAGGCCCGGCCCATCGGCTACCAGTCGTCGCGGGACTACGTGGCCGCCAACTTCGCCAGCCGCACGATGCGCTGGACGGGCGTCATCGTGCTGTTGTTCCTGGCCTGGCACCTGGCCGACTTCACGTGGGGGTGGGTCAACCCGGACTTCGTGCGCGGCGCCGTCTACCGCAACATGGACGCCAGCCTGTCGCGCATCCCCGTCGCCGCGCTGTACGTCGTCGCCAACATCGCCCTCGGCATCCACCTGTTCCACGGCACGTGGAGCCTCTTCCAGTCGATGGGTTGGAACAACCCTCGCTTCAACTCGTGGCGCCGGGGCCTGGCCACCGGCATCGCCACCCTGATCGTGGTCGGCAACGTGTCGTTCCCCATCGCCGCGCAAGCCGGGATCATCCAGGTCTGAAGAGGAGGCCGCGCCCCACCCCATGACCGACACCCTCGAACGCCCCACCGCCACGACGCTCGACGCCAAGATCCCCGCCGGCCCGTTGGCCGACAAGTGGGACTCCTACAAGTCCGACGTCAAGCTCGTCAGCCCCAACAACAAGCGCAAGTTCAAGGTGCTCGTCATCGGCACTGGACTGGCGGGCGCGTCGGCGGCGGCCACGTTGGCCGAGCTCGGCTACCAGGTCGAGGCGTTCACGTTCCACGACTCGGCCCGGCGGGCCCACTCGATCGCGGCCCAGGGCGG
>JACCUL010000072.1 GCA_013811855.1 Acidimicrobiia bacterium | reverse complement strand
CGACGGCACCGGGCTGCCACTCGACGCGTGGGTCGAGGCGGATGCCCGGGTCTCGGGCGCGATGTCCGCGGACCCTGCCGCGGGCGGCTACGGCTCGGCGTACGCGCCGCAGGGCCACGCCGACTTCCTGATCGACCGCGTCGCCGGACTCGGCGACTGCCTGTCCGAGGCGGGGACCATGGCGGTGGCGTACGAGCTGGCCGGCGTGACGACGGGATCACCTCCGCTCGGCGTCGACGACGTCACCGTGAGCGACGACGTGGTGCGCGTCGCGACCGAGGTCATCGACCCACCCGACAACTGGGCGACGCTGTGCCGGGGCATCAGCAACCTCACGTACCCGCTGTCCTGCGGCGGTCCGCGAATCACGAACTGGGAGTGGGACGGCCTCGCGTACGAGACGGACACCACGAGGGGCCGCGAACGGCGGTGGGGCAGCTACGTCGTCGTCGGGACGTACTCGCCCGACGGTGGTGAGTTCACGCTGGTCGCGCCGGCCCACCCGGCCGGCCCCGCAGACCACACCGGTCGCGCCGGGCCCGACTGGTCGACGCCGTGCCCGGAGCCGGCGGGCGGCTGGCACCCGGAGCCGGAGCCCGAACCGACCGCGCCCACCAGCCTCCCGCCCGACCCGCCGCAGATCGACGGGTTGACCGAGATCCCCGGCTTCGGCGGGGCGTGGTGGGACCGTGACCTCGACGTCGAGAACGTCCGCATCGTCGGGGACGCCGCGGCTCGCGCCGACGCCCAGGCGACGGTCGAGGCCCTGTACGACGGTCCGGTGTGCATCGTCGAGTCGGCGTACACGGAGGCCGAGCTGCGGGCGGTCCAGGACGCCGTCAACGAGCGCTATCTCGGGATCCGCACCGGATCGTCGATGTTCGTCACCTCGACGGGCGTGCGCAGCGACGCCAGCGCGGCGGCCGTCGTCATCGGCTTGGCGGCACCGGTCCCGGCGTTGGAGGCCGCGCTGGCGGACGAGTTCGGCGCCGCCGTCGTCCTCGAGCGGGACTTCGACGTCGTTGGATCCTGAAGGGTGAGCGCAGACGGCGGAGACCTGCCGTCTCGACTCACCCTTCCCAGTCGGCGAAGACGGCGTCCATCAGGTCGGCGAGCTCCTGATCGTGGATGGCCTTGGAGCCGGTGGCCGGGCTGCCGGACTCGACGCGCGCCGCGTGGCGCAGGTCGTAGCCGCGGTCCTTGATGCGCCAGACGTGGTGCTCGATGAAGCCCCACGAGCCCATGTTCTCGGGCTCCTCCTGCAGCCACAGGAGCTGGCGGGCGTTCGGGTAGTGCTCCAACAGGCGCAGCATCTGCTCGGTGGGCAGCGGATACAGCTGCTCGACGCGCACCACGGCGACAGGCGCTCGGCGCTTGTCCCGCTCGGCCATGGCGTCCCAGGCCACCTTGCCGCTGCAGAACACCAGCCGGGTCACAGCGTCGCAATCGGTCACGTGAGGATCATCGAGGACCTCGTTGAACGAACCGGTCGTCAGCTCCTCGACCGGTGACCGCGTCTGCTTCATCCGCAGCCCCTGCTTGGGCGTGAAGATGACGAGTGGCGTGTGCCGCTCGGTGTGCACCTGGCGGCGCAGCAGGTGGAAGTACTGCGCCGCCGTCGTGGCGTTGCAGACCTGCATGTTGTCCTCGGCGGCGAGCGTCAGGAAGCGCTCGATGCGCGCCGAGGAGTGCTCCGGGCCCTGCCCCTCGTACCCGTGCGGCAGCAGCAGCACGAGCCCGTTGCGCTGGCCCCACTTGTCCTCGGCGGCGACGAGGTACTGGTCGATGATGACCTGGGCGCAGTTGATGAAGTCGCCGAACTGGGCCTCCCACAGCACGAGCGCCTCGGGGTTGACCTGGGCGTAGCCGTACTCGAAGCCGAGCGTTGCGTACTCGGACAGCAGCGAGTCGTAGACCCAGAAGCGCCCGTCGGCACCCTCCAGGTCGTTGAGAGGGATCCACGGCTGACCGGTCTCGTAGTCGACCAGTGCGGCGTGGCGCTGGCTGAACGTGCCCCGTCGCGAATCCTCGCCGGCGAGGCGCACGCCGTGACCGTCGAGCAGCAGCGACCCGAAGGCCAGCGCCTCGCCGGTCGCCCATTCGACCTCGCCGCGTTCGTACAGCGCGGCGCGGGTCTCGAACTGCTTGGCCAGCTTGGGGTGCGGTGTGAACGACTCGGGGTAGTCGGTCAGCCCGGCGAAGATGCGGTCCAAGGTGGCCCGCTCGACGCCGGTCGGGATGTGGGGCAGGACCCCCATCGGCTGCGGCGGCTTGCCCACCTTGACGTGGCCCGGCGACTGCGCCCTGGTGGCGTCGAGAGCGACCTGCAGCTTGCCCTGGAAGTCGCCCAGCGCCTGCTCGGCCTCGTCGAGCGTGATGTCGCCCCGCTTGACGAGCGCCTCCACGTACAGCTTGCGGACGCTGCGGTGATCGGCGATCGCCCGGTACATCAGCGGCTGGGTGTAGCTCGGGTCGTCGCCCTCGTTGTGGCCGTAGCGTCGGTAGCACCACATGTCGATGACGACGTCCTTGTGGAACCGCTGGCGGTACTCGAAGGCCAGGCGGGCCGCCTGCACGCAGGCCTCGGGATCGTCGCCGTTGACGTGGAAGATCGGCGCCTGAACGGTCTTGGCCACGTCGCTGCAGTACAGCGACGAGCGGGCGAACTCGGGCGCGGTCGTGAACCCGATCTGGTTGTTGACGATGAGGTGGATCGTGCCGCCGACGCGGTAGCCGGTGATGTCGCTCATCGTCAGCGTCTCGGCCACCACGCCCTGGCCGGCGAAGGCGGCGTCGCCGTGGATGATGATCGGCAGCACGGGATACGAGCCGGGCGGGTCGATCTGGTCCTGCCCGGCGCGCACCATCCCGACGACGATCGGCCCGACGGTCTCCAGGTGGCTCGGGTTGGCGGCCAGCTCGAGGCGGATGTCGGCGCCGGACGGGCTGACGTACTTGCCGGTGGCGCCGAGGTGGTACTTGACGTCGCCCGACCCCTGCACGGACCCGGGATCGAGATGACCCTCGAACTCGCGGAAGATGGCGTCGTAGCTCTTGCCGATGATGTTCGACAGCACGTTCAGCCGACCCCGGTGGGCCATGCCGAGCACGCACGAGTCCAGACCGGCGTCAGCGGCGTCGGAGATGACCTCGTCGAGGATCGGGATGGCCGACTCGGAACCCTCCAGGCCGAACCGCTTCGTCCCGACGTACTTGGTGGCGAGGAACTTCTCGAACGCCTCGGCGGCGTTGAGCCGTTCGAGGATGCGGTGCTTCTGAACCTTGTCGACGGCGGGACGGACGCCCTCGACCTTCGACTGGATCCAGCGCTGCTCCTCGGTGTCCTGGATGTGCATGTACTCGATGCCGAGCGTGCGGCAATACGCGTCGCGCAGGACGCCGAGCAACGTGCCGAGCTGCATCTTCTCGATCCCCGCGACGCCGCCGGTGAGGAACTCGCGGTCGAGGTCCCAGATCGTCAGCCCGTACGTGAACGGGTCGAGCTCCTTGGGCATCACCGGCGGCTTCCAGTGCAGCGGATCGAGGTCGGCGATGAGGTGGCCGCGCACGCGGTAGACGCGGATCAGGGTGGCGACCTGCATCTGCTTGTGCAGCATCGCCTCCTCGTGGTCGATCGGGTTGACGTCGGGCCGCCACTTGACGGCCTCGTACGGCATGTCGATCGAGGAGAACACGTCGTCGTAGAAGCCGTGCTCGCCGAGCAGCAGCTCGTGGACCCGCTTCAAGAACATCCCGCTCTCCGCGCCCTGGATGATCCGATGGTCGTACGTGCTGGTGATCGTGACGACCTTGCTGACGCCGAACGAGCTGAGGTTGGCGCGGTCGGCGCCCTCGAACTCGGCCGGGTAGTCGATGCTGCCGACGCCGACAATGACGCCTTGGCCGGGCATCAGCCGCGGCACGCTCTGGACGGTGCCGATGGTGCCCGGGTTGGTCAGCGTGATGTTGGCGCCCTGGAAGTCGTCGAGCGTCAGCTTGTTGGCCCTGACCTTGCGGATGATCTCCTCGTAGGCGGCGAGGAAGCCGGCGAAGTCGAGCGTGTTGGCGTCGCGCAGGACCGGCACGATGAGCGAGCGGGTGCCGTCGCCCTTGTCGACGTCGACGGCGAGACCCATGTTCACGGTGGAGTTGGTGACGACGCGGGGCTTGCCGTCGGACCCGGTGACGAACGAGTTGCGCATGGCCGGCACGGCGTCGGCGATGGCCCGCACGATGGCGTAGCCGATGACATGCGTGAAGCTGACCTTGCCCATCCCGCGGCGCGACCGGTAGCCGTTGATGACCTTGCGGTTGACCTCGAGCAGCTTGGCCGGCACGTTGCGGAAGCTCGTGGCCGTCGGCACGGACAGGCTCTTGACCATGTTCGTGGCGATCGCCGCGCCGGCGCCGCGGATCGGCGTGCCGGGCTCTGCGCCGTCGGCCGGCGCGATGGTCGACGCGGGCTTGACCGGCGCCGTTGCGGCAGGGGTTGCTGG
>JACCUL010000060.1 GCA_013811855.1 Acidimicrobiia bacterium | reverse complement strand
GCCGCGGTCGTCTACCTGCGCCACTGGCAGGCAACCGGGGCGGACTCCAGCCGGCACACGGCCTATCAACTACTGCGAGGGTTGACGTACCTGCAAACCGCTGCTGGACCCAATGCCGGCAACGTCGTGCTGTGGATGCAACCAGACGGCACGCTCAACCCCAGTGCCGACCCGGTCGAGCTTCCGGACCCCTCCGACAGCGGTCCTTCCTACTGGCTGGCGCGGACGATCTGGGCGCTCGGCGAGGCGTACCCGGCCTTCCTCGACAGCGACCCCGCCTTCGCCGGCTTCCTCCGTGCGCGTCTCAACCTCGCGCTCGGTGCGGTCGAGCGTCAGGTCCTCGTTCGATACGGTGAGTGGCTCGACATCGACGGGGTGGCAGTACCGGCCTGGCTCATCGCCGAGGGCGCCGACGCCACCGGCGAGGCGCTGCTCGGGCTGGCACCCTATGTGGCAGCAACTGCGGACGCTCGCGCCCAGCTCGTGCTCGAACAGCTCGGCGAGGGCGTGGCCGCCATGCGGTCCGGCAAGCCGCGTACCTGGCCATTCGGCGCCGTGCTCCCCTGGGCGAGGTCCCAGGCGGTGTGGCACGCGTGGGGCGGTCTGGCGCCGGCGGGATTGGCCAAAGCGTCCGAGGTCACCGGCGACAGAACCATGCGCCGTGCCGCGCTTTCCGACGCCGCTTCGTTCACCCCGCATCTGTTGATCGCAGGCGGACCCGAGAATGGGTGGCTGCCCTCGCCGACCGAGCGCGTGCAGATTGCCTACGGTGCCCACTCCCGGGTGGAGTCGCTGCTGGAGGCCGCCGAAGCCGGCAACCGGCCGGGCTTGCGCCACGTGGCCGGCATTGCCGCGGCGTGGTTCTTCGGCAACAACCCGGCCGGCGAGGCGATGTACGACCCGAGCACCGGCCGCACCTTCGACGGCGTTGCCGTTGACGGCGTCGTGAACCGCAACTCCGGTGCCGAATCGACCATCCACGGCCTGCTCACCACGCTGATCCTCGATGCCGAGGCCGACATCGCCGCGCAGGCCATGGTTGCCGACGTCGTCGAACGTCGGACCTGGACGCTGGTGGAAGCGGAGACAGGTGCGCTGGGGCCGGGCGCCACGCTCTACCAGCCGGAGAGCGCGTGGACCGGGGAAAGCCTGTGGAGCGGTGGTGCCGGCGTCCAGCTGCGACCGGGTGGCACGCTGACGATCCCGCTCGCCGGCATCGGCGCCGGTTCGAACGTGTTGATGCCGGTCGTGCTGCTCGACCCGTCGGCGGGCAAGACGACGTGGACGACGGGGCACCGCATCGCCGGCGTCGTCCATCACGCCAAGGTCGGGGCGCAGGGCGACTCGCCCGCTCCCGGTCTGTTGGCGGTGGAGACGCTGAACACCTCGATCCACGACGTGGAATCGGTGTCCGTCCATGGCAAGAAGCGCAACACGCTTATCGATGCGCTGCTGGTGCAGCCCGAGGTCGAACGCCTCGTGCTCGCCGACGAATCAAGCTCCACGGCACTTCTGCGGAGCTTCGCTCGCCACTCACAATGTGTCGTGATCAGTCTCCCGGTGGGGACCACCGCGCACGTGGAGACGTACGACAAGACGGGCCGCCTGCGCAGCCAGACGCACGCGCCGGCCGACCATGTGGTCGTCAGGGTCCCCGGGGGCGGGTTCGCCGTGGTGCGCAGCGTTGGGTGACGGGCCGTGACCCGGCAACGGCGCGAGAGGCGTCGGGTGACGATCGTCGACGTCGCCGGTCGGGCAGGCGTGTCGAAGGGGTTGGTCTCACTGGCGTTGAACGATCGCCCGGGTGTGGCGCCTGGAACGCGCGACCGCATCCTGGAGGTAGCCCGCGAGCTGGATTGGCGCCCGAGCCAGGCTGCCCTGGCGTTGACCCATGATCGCGCGTACGCGGTGGGTTTCGTGCTCGCCCGTCCGGCGCGCCTGCTCGCCGCGGATCCGTTCTTCCCTGCGTTCATCTCCGGCGTCGAGATCGAGCTGTCGGCGCGGCGATCGGCGTTGGTGCTGCAGGTGGTGGACGGGGTGGAGCCGGAGTTGGACGCGTACCGGCAGCTCGCTGGGCGGCGCAGGGTGGACGGCGTCATCGTCGCCGATCTGCGCGTTGGGGATCCGCGGCCGGCGTTCCTCGCTCGACTCGGTTTGCCGGCGGTCACGCTGGGCCGACCGGACGGTCGTCGTCGCGGCCCGGCGGTCGTGCTCGACGATCAGTCCGGCGTCGCTGCCGCGGTGGAGCACCTCGTCGGCCTCGGCCATGAGCGCATCGCCTATGTCGCCGGGCCAGCAGAGCTGTTGCACGCCCAGCGCCGCACGGACGCATGGCGGCGCGCGCTCGAGCGTGCGGGGCTTCCGCCAGGTGAGCTGAGGCCGGGCGACTTCACCGGCGCCAGCGGTTCGGCCGCCACGGAGGCACTCCTCGATCTGGCGCCACCTCGCCGGCCGACCGCCGTCCTGTACGCCAACGATCTGATGGCGGTGGCCGGCATGTCCGCGGCTCAGCGACGTGGCGTGCGGGTGCCCGGTGAGTTGTCGGTGATCGGCGTCGACGACGCCCCGGTGGCGCGGTACGTCCATCCGCCACTGACGACGGTCGCCCAGGACGCGGAGTCCTGGGGCAAAGAGGCGACCAAGGTCTTGCTGGCGCTCGTTGACGACGGCGTCGACGGCGATGTCGAGCTGCCGCCGGCCCAGCTGGTCGTTCGGGGTTCGACGGCGTCGCCACTGCGGCGCGGACAAGCTCGTTGAGCAACTAAGGAGGAAACGATGACCCGTTCACTGCCCGCCGCGTTGGTGACCGTCGTGCTCGTTGCCGCGTCGTGCGGTGGAGACGATGACGGTGACGGCGCCTTGGCCGCGCGTGGCCCGATCACCATCTGGCTGTCGAACAACGCCGAGGAGAAGGCATGGGGTGAGGCGATGGTGGACGCCTGGAACGACGACAATCCCGACGAGCAGATCACCGCGCAGGAGATCCCGGCCGGCGAAACCAGCGAAGAGGTCATCGGCGCGGCGATCACTGCCGGGAACGCGCCGTGCCTGGTGTTCAACACGGCACCCGCGGCGGTGCCGCAGTTCCAGAAGGCGGGTGGGCTGGTTGCGTTGGACGGCTTCGAGGACGGCGCCTCCTATGTGGAAGCGCGTTCCGGAGAGCGGGGCGAGCAGTACCGCTCTCCTGACGGGAACCTCTACCAGATGCCGTGGAAGGCCAATCCGGTGATGATCTTCTACAACAAGGCGATGTTCGAAGCGGCCGGGCTCGATGCCGAGAACCCGCCGCTGAGCACCTACGACGACTTCCTCGCCACGTCCCGGACGTTGGTGTCCGACGGTGGCGCCAAAGCGGCGATCTGGCCGGCGCCGACCAGCCAGTTCTTCCAGAGCTGGTTCGACTTCTATCCCATGTTCATCGCCGCCAGCGGGAAGCAACTCGTTGAAGACGGCGAGGCCACGTTCGCAACCGAGGAGGGCTTCGCAGTCGCCGCGCTCTGGCGGACGATGTACGAAGAGGGACTCGCATCCCGCGAGGAGTACACCGGTGACTCCTTCGCCGACGGCCAGGCGGCGATGTCGACCGTCGGGCCGTGGGCGGTCGCCGTGTACGGCGACAAGGTCGACTGGGGCGTCGTCCCGGTGCCAACAGCTGATGGCCAGCCGCCTGAGGAGGTGCAGACCTTCAGCGACGAGAAGTCGATCGGCATGTTCACCGCCTGTGAGAACCAGGCCACGGCGTGGGACGTGTTGAAGTTCGCCACCAGCGAGGAGCAGGACGGCGCCCTGCTCGAGGCCACAGGGCAGATGCCGATGCGCACCGACGTCGTGGAGACGTACGCCGAGTACTTCTCCGCCAACCCCGGCTACGTGGCGTTCGCCGAGCAGGCGGACCGGACCGTCGAGGTGCCGAACGTGGCGAACTCGATCCAGGTGTGGCAGACGCTGCGCGACGCCTGGTCCGAATCGGTCATCTTTGGCCAGACCGACCCCGAGACGGCGTTGACCGCAGCTGCCGAGGAGATCAACGCTCTCGTTGCCGAGAACTGAGGCGGCGATCAGATGGCCGTCACCGCCAACGTCCCTCAGCCGGCCGCTGGC
>JACCUL010000527.1 GCA_013811855.1 Acidimicrobiia bacterium | reverse complement strand
GCTGGGTGGTCGAGCCCGGCGTCGATCCGGGGACCTTCCGCTTTTCAGGCGGACGCTCTGCCGACTGAGCTACTCGACCGTGCTGGCACGGTCGGAGCTCGTCCCGATAGTGCCGTGTCCGAGGCGGGTCGAGATGGTGGCCTCGACCCGCCTCGTAGCGGTCCCGACGGGACTTGAACCCGCGACCTCCGGCTTGACAGGCCGGCGTGAACTCCAGACTTCACCACGGGACCGTGGTGTGAATTTGCACCCCCAACGGGATTCGAACCCGTGCCGCCACCTTGAAAGGGTGGTGTCCTCGGCCGCTAGACGATGGGGGCCAGGGTCCTCTTCGGTTGAGAGCAGCGAGACACTACCAGCGGGCCATCCGAATGGGACCGCCGTCAGCCCCCGTCGAGTCCCTCCGACATGGCATGCACGGCCGACTCCAGGACCCACGACAGGTACCCGTACAGATGGCCCTCCGGCGTGTCGTCGACCTCGTCGGCAACGTCGAGATCGACGTCGGCATCGTCGGCGTTGTCGTCGGTGATGCCCATCAGGGTCCCGAGCACGAGGCGCGCTGAGTTGACGGCCTGGGCGAACGCCAGCAGCTCGCCCTCGTCGAGCGTGACCTGGCGACCGCGCCGGGCGAGCACCGACTCCAGCGTGTCGATGCCGGCCAGCCGGCTGGTGACGAGCTCGTGGCGCATCAGTCGCTGGTACTCCTCCTCGCGGTCATGGTGGTCCGGGTGGACGACCGGGAACAGCCGGGCGGTGAGCGGCGCGCCGACCGGGTCCGTCAGCAGCTGGCGGAGCTCGCCGAGCAGGCGCACGAGCAGCTCCCGCTCGTCGCCGGACAGTCGCAGCACGAACCCGTCGCCGGACCGGCCGACGGGCCAGGCGTCCTCGGGCTCGCTCACTCGTCGTGTTCCAGCGTGGCCCAGAGACCGTGCTCGTGGAGCCGGAAGACGTGCATCTCCGACTGCTCCCGCGTCCCGCTGGCCACGACCGCCTTGCCCTTCTGGTGGACGTCGAGCATCAACGCCGTCGCCTTCTCCAGCCCGTACCCGAACAGCTTCTGCAGCACGAACGTCACATAGCTCATCAGGTTGATCGGGTCGTTCCAGACGATCACCACCCAGGGCCGGTGGGCGAGCGCGGCGTCGTCGAGGCCCGGATCGTCGAGCACGGCGACGTCGCCCCCGGGACCACCTGGCTCGTCGATGGTCGGCACGGGACCATTCAAACCGTTCATTGCGTTCCCCGGCCACGCAGGCCGATGTTGACCGCTCCCTCGCTGGCGCTCGGTCGCTTGCATCGGCGGGATGTGCTCACCGTGTCCGGTGGCGTTCCCGGCCACGCAGGCCGATGTTGACCGCTCCCTCGCTGGCGCTCGGTTGCTTGCATCGGCGGGATGTGCTCACCGTGTCCGGTGGCGTTCCCGGCCACGCAGGCCGATGTTGACCGCTCCTTCGCTGGCCCTCCGCGGCTCGGATCGGCGCATCGACACCCGGCAAGCCGGCGGCAATGACGAGGTGCCGACGCCCAGGTCCTACATTGGGTCCGCTATGGCCGTCGGCAGCCGACCACTCGTCCCGTCCCGGCTGGCGCCGGTCGGGGTGATGACCCACGGCCATGGCGGCACGCGGACGCCCCGATCCGTGCTCGGCGCCTATCTGGCCCTCACCAAGCCCCGGATCATCGAGCTGCTGCTCGTCACGACGGTCCCGACGATGGTGCTGGCCGAACGGGGCTGGCCGCCGCTCGGGCTGGTCCTCGTGACGTTGCTCGGTGGGACGCTGGCTGCCGGCGGCGCCAACGCTGCCAACATGTACGTCGATCGCGACCTCGACGCGCTGATGCGGCGCACGCAGTCGCGGCCGCTGGTCACCGGGGCCATCGAGCCGCGCGCCGCGCTGGTGTTCGCCGCCGTCCTCGAGGGCGCCGCCGTCGCCGTGCTGTGGATCGGCGCCAACCTGCTGTCGGCCTTGCTGGCGCTCGGCGCGGCTGTCTTCTACGTGACCGTTTACACGCTGTGGTTGAAGCGCACGAGCACGCAGAACATCGTCGTCGGCGGCGCCGCCGGTGCCGTCCCCGTGCTCGTCGGATGGACGGCCGTGACCGGACAGCTCGACTGGGCGCCCCTCGTGCTCTTCGCCGCCATGTTCCTGTGGACGCCGCCGCACTTCTGGGCGCTGGCGATCCGATACGCCGACGACTACCGCACCGCCGATGTCCCGATGCTGCCCGCCGTTGTGGCCCCGGTCGTCGCCGCCCGCCAGATGGTCGGGTACACGGTTGCGCTCGTCGCCGTGACCCTCGTGCTCGTCCCGGTGGCCGACCTGGGCTGGATCTACACCATCGCCGCGCTCGTCATGGGCGCCGGGTTCGTCGGCACGACGACGGCCCTTGTCCGCGGCCCGACCCCGGCGGCCAGCATGCGCGTGTTCACGTTCAGCATCACGTACGTCACCGTGGTCTTCGGCGCCCTGATGCTCGACGTTCTTGTGCTGGGTTGAGATTTCGGACCTCGCGACGGCGGGCCGGTAATGTCCGCCCGTCGGCCCGGCCGCGCCATCACCCATGAGCACCATCGACACCACCAGCCCCGAGATCGCCGCCGGTGAGCGGTTCGACCGTGCGCCGGTCGACCGGGTCGACGCGGTCGGCGCCGTCGGTCAGGGCCGCGTCGGGGCGCTGATCGCGGCCCTGACGTCCGCCGATCACAAGGTCGTCGGCGGCCTGTTCGTGGGGGCGTCGACGCTGGTCCTGCTCGCCACGGCGGCGGTCGGCGCCCTGCTCGGCGCGGCCCGCATCGACGGCGACGGCGACCTCCTCGACGCCGGCGCCCTGCCGCAACTCTTCGCCGCCCACCGCGTCAGCCTGGTGTTCGGCGTGCTCGCGCCGCTGCTGCTCGGCGTGGCCGTCGCCGTCGTGCCGTTGCAGGTCGGCGCCAGGGCGCTGGCCTTTCCGCGCGTCGCCGCCTTCGGGTTCTGGGCGTGGGCTTCCGGGCTCGTCCTCGTCGTCATCGCGCTGTGCAACAACGGCGGGCCCGGTGGCGGGGACGCGGACATGGTCGACCTGTTCCTCGCCGCCCACGGCCTCGTCGTCATCGGCCTCGCCGCGGCCGCGGGCTCCGTTGCCGCCACCGTCCTCACGACCCGGGCGCCCGGCCTGCGCCTGCGTCGCCTGCCGTTGTTCACGTGGTCGGCGATGGTGGCCTCGATCGGCCTCCTGCTGATGCTGCCGGTCCTGCTCGGCGTGCTCATCTACCTGTTCGTCGACCACCGCAACGCCCGCGCCGCGTTCGGCGGCAACGTCGGCGTCGGCTCCTGGATCGCCTTCGCCTACACCCAGCCCGCCACATACCTGTTCGCCGTGCCGGCGTTCGGGCTCTTCGCCGAGCTCGTCCCGGTCACGTTCCGCCGCCGCATGCCATTGCGCGGCGTCGTGTACGCCGGGTTGACGCTGATCGCCGTCGCCGCCCTGTCGGCCGTGACCCAGCAGCCCGACCACGCCGTGCCGTGGGCCGGGTCGGGCCTCGATCTCCACGGCCTCGGCGACAAGATCGGCGACCTCGTGGTCTACGCCCTGTTCACGTTGCTGCCGCTGCTCGGCGTGCTCGTGGTGCTCGGCGTCGCCGCCTTCGCCGCCAAGCCGTCCGGAGACGGGGTCCGCCCGTCCGTCACGGCCCCGTTCGTGTTCGCCTTCTTCGGTGTCGGCATGGTCATCGTCGGCATGCTCGGCGGGGCGTTGACGCCGATCACCGACCTCGGCCTACGCGGCACCGTGTTCGAGGAGGGGGCCCTCGTCTACGTGGCGTACGGCACCGCGCTCGCCGGGCTCGGCGCCGTCGTGTGGTGGGCGCCCAAGGTGCTCGGCCGTCGTGTCCCCGAGCGGCCGGCCCTGGGCCTCGCCGGGCTCGGCCTCGTCGCCACCATCCTGGCCACGCTGCCGTACTACGCCGCCG
>JACCUL010000526.1 GCA_013811855.1 Acidimicrobiia bacterium | reverse complement strand
TGGCGGGCTCGGTCGGCTCGCTTCTCATCCACCGCGAGCATCTCGCGATGAGGCGCCGTGGCTCGGTCGATGACGGCGAGGTCATGCTCAGCGGCGCCGACGGCGGCTGCGCGCTGCGCTCGTTCGGCGGCGTGCGATGCGGCTGTGTGCTCTGAGTCGGCGAGAGCGTGTCGGGCGTCAGCAAGTAGGCCGGTGAACCACTCTGGAATCTGACAACGAGGAGGCTGACGTGCTGTCGATGACGGGGGTGTCGGCGATGGTGGTGGTTGGGCGGCCAGGGTGCGGCGTTGGGTGACGGCGGGGACGTCGACGCGGTCGACGGCGAGGATGCCGTCGAGGATGTCGCGGGCCTCGGCGACGTCGTTCGTCTCGGTGATGACGCAGATCAGGTTCTCGTCGCGGCCGCGAGTGATCCCGACGTACAAGCCGCGGCGGGTGGTCGCCGCCGAGGCGAGCTCGGTGGCGGCAGTGACGGTGGCGGATTGGTAGCCGTGCTCGGTCGCCGCATAGCCGAGCCGGACGTGGTCGCGGACGTAGTCGACCGGCAACGTGACGGTGCCCGGTCCGTGTTCCTGGGTCACGGTCACTGCCCCGTCGTCGTGAATGGTGGTCACGGTCCACGTCTCGCGGTTGCGGACCGGCTCCCCGCCGGTGGTGATGAGTCGGCGGTCGTTGCGGCGGGTGGCGATGACGTCGCCGACGTAGGCCCGCTCATCGCCGACGACGACGACGGACCGGTGCGGGTCGAGGTGGCCGGCGGCGAGACGGGCAGTCTGCACGGCGGCGTTGATGGCGTCGACGTGATCGTTGCTGGAGGCGACCATGGCCGTCGACTCACCGGCGTCGTGCCGTTCGATCCACGCGTCGGCGATACGGGTGAGGTGGTCGGCCAGGCTGCCGGGGATGATTCGACCGTGTGTCTCGTAGACGTCGAGGCCGCGAGAGTCACCGGCGCGTAGCAGCAGCGACGCGGCGGCTTCCCACGGGGCGCTGAAACGGTGGATCTGCTCCAATGCCTCGACCCGACCTGAGGCCACGAGTTCGTGGAACAGGCCGCCCCGCCCGACAGCCTGCAACTGGCGGTGATCACCCACCAGGACGAGCCGCCACGCCTGCTCGTGGGCCAGTGCGACGAGCCGGTGAAGTGCCGGGGTGCCGATCATCCCGGCCTCATCGACGACCACCGTGGTGGCGACGGGCAGCCGCCACCGATCCCCGGCCGCCCGGTCGGGGCGGTTCCACTCGTAGACCAGCTTGGCCACCGTGTCGGAGGCGAGGCCGGTGTCGCGCTCGAGGGTGCGGGCAGCCTGGGCGGTTGGGGCCAACCCGAACGATGCGCGTCGATGGCGGTGCAGATCGTCGACGGCGGCCGACAGCATGCGGGTCTTGCCGGCACCGGCCGGACCGACCACCAACACCAGCCGATCGTTGCCAGCGACCGCCGCCGCGGCATCCCCCTGCAGCGCATCCAGACCGGTCTGATCGACCGTGGTCGACGGTACCGGCGGGTCCATCTGCGCCTCGATCGCCCAGACCAGGATCTGCTCTTCCTGTGCCAACACCATCTCGGAGGTGAACCGGGGAGCGGTCGGCTCGATCCACACCGACCGCCCATCCGACACCCGCCGCACCGTGTCGACGGCCGGGTCGAGGTCGACCAGGTGGGCGATGACCCGGTCGGCCGATCGCTCGACGGCGTCCGCCCACCGGCATCCCGACAGCTCCACCACGGGGCGCTGCACGTCGCAGATCGCCTGGATCACATCGGCTCGACCCCACGACGAACGCTGCGCCGACACCGTCTCGACCACACCGTTGACCGTCATCACCGTCGCCGGCGCCGGAGTCCGGGCCGCGTTTTGGATGGCGTTGTCGAACCGGTCCACGGTCCAGCCGACCTCGGCGGCTTCGCGCTGCCACCGGGTCGCCAGATCGGCGGCACCGTGTCCGGACTTGCGCGACCGCGTGTCGAATGCGGCTTCACGAGACATGGCGGCGCGCTCCCACCGAGACGGCTCCCGGCCGTGGCGGTGACGGAAGTCGTCGAGCTTGGCGGCGAGCGCAGCGTCGATGTCGGCACTGCGCTTGGAGAACACGGTGAGCAGCTCATCGGCGACACCGGCGACCTCCGCCTGACCGTTGACGATCGGCCGCCACTCGACCCCGAAGCGATGGGTCAGCTCGGCGCGCAGCACCGACTGGTACAAGCCGCCGAGCGTCCGCTGATGCCGCTTTAAGTACCGCGCATCCAAGGCCAGCCACCGACCCTCCGCGGTCTGCACCTTGGCCGAGATCACCGCATGGGTGTGGACCTGCGGATCGTCCGCCCGCGACGTCGTCTGCCGGAACACGGCCATCGTCAACCCCTGGGTGTCGGGATGGAGCCGGCCACCGTCGGAGCGGATGCGTGTCGTCGACCCGAACCGCTCCAGATGCGCCAACACGGCGGTGACGGCGACGTCGTGGGCTTCGAGGAGCCGATGGTCGCCGGTCAGGGCCCACCACACCGACAACGACTTCGGTGCCGAGAACGTTGCGTCGAACCCGGACACCGCCCTGATCACCCGACCCTTGGCCGTGAACCGGTCGAGCAGCTCCCGACCCAACAGCATCCCCGAGCCCGGATCACGCCCCGACAACAACAACTCCAACGCCTCGACCCCGACGGTGCCCGACAACCCGAGACCCTGAGCCTGACGCCCCGACCACACCCCTGGCACCTCCCCCGGCGCCGCCGTCAGATACTGCGCGTAGTACGCCGCCGTTGCCGTCGCTGACGATGCGTGCAGCGTCGTCACCCGCAACATCAGCGCACACCCGGTCGGCGCCTGCCGGCGGGCACCTGTCTGAACGACTTCGGACAATGGATGACATCGGCGTGCGGGACGGACATCACGACTCCTACGACGGAAGCGGCAAAGAGGGCTGCGCGGCGCGAGGAGCGCGTCGACGGGTGGTGGATCGCTGCCCGCTATCGATCGGGGTGATCGATCCGGTCGGCTCGTTGGCGCCCGTCCTGGCGAACGGGATCGGCCACGTGATCGGACTGCCGACGAAGGCTTCGAGCGCATGGCGAGGCACCCGCAGCTGGTGCACGACCCGCACCACCGGCAGGCCCTCGACGCCGTCGGTCACCAGAAATCGACGGGCCTGTTCGTAGGCCTTGGTGCGCCCGATCCGCAACACCCGCGCCGCCTCCTCCACCGTCAACAGATCTGGTGCGATCCCATGGGTGGCCGAGGTGCGGTTCATCACTGCGTCATGCCTCCCGTCGTGCCGATTCGTCACGCCGGCGCATCAACCAGCAGTTCTCAACGCCGACGCGCAGCTTCCAGATCGACAACACCACCCGTAGACGGACCCCGCAGCCCGCCACCGCTGCCGCAGCTGTCACACAACCGCAACACGCCGGAACCGTCGTCCGAACGACTCGTGGGTGGCGCGCCCACGAATCTGGCGCTGTAGCTCGCGCAGCTCTGGCAACGCTTCGTGGCCTTGTCCAGGCTGGCGAACTCTTTCGAGGCGACGATGTCGTCGAGCGACGCCAGGCGCACCACGAGTGAGAATTCAGACGGGACACGCCCGGCGGGTGCTGCCGTCAGGCATCACGGTGAAGACGGACCCGCTGCCCGGCCGGTCGCCACATCGAGTTCCGGCCCGATGCGACATCGTCAGGTCGCGGCCGGAACTGAACGGAGCATCATCAACCGTCACGAGTCGGCACCAGCGAGCCAGTCACACGGCTGCCCGGCGCGGTTACGATCCGGGGCGATGGCGATACGCAGCATGACGCCTGCATTGGCCGCTGCCGTTGAGCGGGCGAGGCAGCATGCCAGCGCAACGGGAGAGCTGTTGGCCGAGCCGTTGGGCTCCTTCTCGTCCCCGTTCGATTCGGATGAGCGGGAAGTCGTTGCGGCCTGGCACTCGAGCGGTGACTACGACCGGATCGTGGCCGAGCTCGTCGCGGACGATCCCGACCTCGCTACCCAATAGCGCTCGATGGCGCTCGTCGTCGACGACCATCTGCTGCTCGATCTCCTCACCGAGACGCATCCGGCCTGGCTCGCCGACGAACTGCAGCGGCACACTGTGTACACGACGGGGTCGTGGTTCTATCGCGTGGCCTTGGCCATGCGCCGCTGGACCGGATCCGGTGCGTTGTCGAGCCGACTAACCGACCTGGACCCGGCGGACCAACGGCGTCTCCTGGACAAGATCGGCCAGCTCCCAGAGTGGATCGGTCTCATCGGCCCGCGCGTGCTCGTACCCGTGATGGCCGATCTCGCCGTGCATCGCCAACCGAACCTGCTCACTGCCGAAGCGCTTGCCGCGGCTCTGGTCACCGAAGCAACGATCTGTGTCTCCGTCGACTCACCGCTCCTTCGTAGCGGTGCGGCCGATCTTGAGATCGGCTACCGGCTCGTCTGAGAGCGACGATCGCGTCAAGTCGCCGCGTCGCTGGTCGTGTGCCAGGCTGCGCGTCGTCAGCCCGGGCGCTGGTCGGCGGCGCGCTGCTCGTTGATCTCGTGGACGAAGACGATGACCTTCTCCGGAGTGTCGAGGCGACGGCCGTCGAGGGTGATCGGCACGTCGTCGTCGGTCGGGGGCTGAGTCCCCGCGATCTCCTTGGCGCTGGGCCAGGAACGCACGAAGTCGGTGCGGCTCACCGTGAGTGGCGCTAGCGAGGCCGTACTCGGTCGACCTGCTGGTCAACCTCGGCTGGGTTCTCCAGCAGGCTGGCGATGACGTCGGCCGCTTGACGGTCGCTGGCCTCGAGGAAGTGGGCGTAGACGTTCAACGTGGTCGCCGCGTTGGCGTGGCCGAGGCGCCCACTCACCGTCCGCACCGGTACCCCGGCGGCGAGCAGCTGGGTGGCGTGGAGGTGGCGCAGGTCGTGGAGCCGGACACCGTCGAGGCCGACCCTTTGGCACAGCCGTCGGAAGCCGTTGCTGATGGTGTCTGGGTGCCAAGGTTGCGAACCATCGGCCGACGACGTGAACACGAAGCCGTCGGGGTTAAAGCTGAGCCCGCAGGTGCGCGCTAGTCCCTCCATGCGCTCGCGGTGTCGCACCAGGGTCTGCAAGGTCGAGGCGTCGATGGCAATGCGGCGGGCGGAGTGGGTCTTGGTCTCCTTGACCACTGTCCCACCGACGACCGAGGCGACCGAGCGCCGGATCGTCACCGTGCTCGCCGACAGGTCGACGTCCGACCATCGCAACCCGCACGCCTCCCCGCGCCTTGCACCGGTTGCCACCAGCACCCGCAACAGGGCGCCGAACTCCGCCGCGTGCTCGTCGGCGGCTTCCAGCAACGCCCGTGTGGAGTGCATCGGCGGTGGCGTGATCTCCCGGCGTCGGAGCTTGGGCGGCGAGGCGCTCACCGCCGCGTTCGACGAGATCCATCCCCACCGAACCGCTTGGCCGAGCGCGCCCCGCAGGACGGCGTGGATGTGTCGGATCGACGCCGGCGAGAGGCCGCGTTCACGGGTCAGGCTGGCGTAGTAGGCGTCGATGCGCTGGGTCGTGACCCGCCGAAGCGGCAGGGTGCCCAGATCGGGGTCGATCATCGTGCGCACCAGACGTCGGTACTCGCGCACCGTGGTCGGCGACAGCTGCTCGCTGACGTGTTCGAGCCACCGGGCCAGCAGCTCGCCGAGCGGCGTGGCCGTCGACGTCACCTTCCCAGCCGACACCTCCCCGATCAGACCGGCGAGCGCCCGCTGCGCCTCGCGCTTGGTCCCCCGCACGGTCCGGCTGAGCTGGCCGGCGCGAACCCTCGTCGGCTCCCGCGGCAGCTGCACGATCAGCTCCCACACCCCGGGCCGGCGCTCTCGCATCGAGCCTCTCATCGACCGGGAAAGCTACAAGAAAATCTTGGATGGATCTTGGATGGCCCTCATTGGGGCTTCATCCGTCAGACTCTAAATAGCCCCTGAGCAGGACTTTCGTGGAGCCCAGAGAGAGAATCGAACTCTCGACCTACGCATTACGAGTGCGTTGCTCTACCGACTGAGCTATCTGGGCCAGCGGCTGCAGGAGTGTACCGATGGCCGGCGGCCGGCCGCCGGGGCGAAACGCTTGCGTCGCGGATGTGGCGGGACGTATCGCCAAGATCGCGACGCAAGTGGAGCGGGCGGGGTTCAGGACCGCCCGAGACGTTGGCGCACCCGCTGGAGGACGCCGGACCGGCTCGGCTCGTCGCGATCGTCGGGGGCGCGGCGCATGCCGCGGGCTTCGAGGTAGATCGCCTTGGCCGCACCGGCGAGTGGTGTCGCCACCAGCGCGCCGGGCACGCCGGCCACGGCTCCGCCGACGAACGCGGCGACCATCGTCGTCGGTGGGGTCAGGTCGACCGACCTCCCGACGATGGCCGGCTGGATCAGATGGTTCTCGACGTTCATGTAGAGCACGAAGGCGGCGCCGGCGACGATCGCCGTCGTCGGGCTCTCGGTCAACGCCAGCAGTACGAGGAACGAGCCGCCGAGGAACCCGCCGACCTGCGGGATGAGGTCGGTGAGCATCGCCCAGATCGCGGCCAGGGGGATCAGTGGGATGCCGAGCACGAGACCGAGCGTCAGGACGAACAGCCCCATCATCACCGCGACCGTGATCGACCCGCCGACGTAGCGGCCGAGCGTGCGGTACACCACCCGCCCGGCCTCGTCGGCGGCGGCCCGGTGGCGTTCGGACAACAAGCGGCGAACGCGTCCGATGAGGTTCTCGCCGTCGATCAGGACGGTGATGGCGATCACCGACACGATGGCGATGCTGGCGATGCTCGACACGAGCGTGCGGGCCGTCGCCGCCACCCGCTCGTCGCTGAACCGCCTTGGCAGGTCGCGCACCCACTCCTGGGCCCGGTCGGCGACCTCGTTGTCGCGCAGGTACCCGCCGATCAGGGGGAGCTCCTCGAGCTCGTCGATGGTGGCCGGCAGCTCGTCGGAGAACTGCCGGGCCTGCTCGACGGCCTTCGGACCGAGCACCCCGACGAGCAGCGCGGCCAGCACCAACACGAGCGCGCCGACGATGGCCACGGCCCATCCGCGCCGAACGTGGAACCGCTCCTGGATCGAATCGGTCAACGGATCGAGGGCCAGCGCCACGAGGACCCCGATGCCGATGCGGGTGATCATCGTCGTCGTGCCGGCGACAACTGCGATTCCCGCGAACGCGGCGAGCATGGCAACGGTCAGGTAGACGAACGTGCGCCAGTCGAGCTGGAGACGCAGCCGGGGACCGGCGGCGACGTCAGGATCGACGCGCAACGCCGAGCCGTCGGTGTCCACCCGGTCGATGATGGCACCCGACCGTCGCCGCCACGGCGATCATCGGGCGAGCCGACCGACCTCACTACGGTTGCCGTCGTGGCCGATGCCCCGTCGCCGGCGAACGACGACCGGCCGCCGTCACGGCGCACCGGGCTGACACTCGGGTCGGCGTTCGTCGTGGTCGGTGCCGTGGTCGTGGCCTTCGTGATGCGCGACGCCTTCGTCGCCGCCCACCGCATCGTCGGCTGGGTCGTCGCCTGCGCGGTGGTCGCGCTGCTCATCGATCCGCTCGTGGACGCACTCGAACGCCACCTGCCCCGCCTCCTCAGCGTCGTCGTCGTCCTCCTCGGAGCTCTCGCCGTCGTCGGCGCCGTCGCCTACGGCGTGATCAACGACGTCACCGACTCGCTCGACGAGCTGCGCCGCGAAGCGCCGCGGGCCGCCACCGAGCTGGAGGAGCGCTACGACTGGGCCGCGGAGATCGGCATCACGGACCGGGTCGAGGACTTCGTCGACGACCTCGGCGAGCGGATCCGCGGCGGGGCCGTGTCGCGGGTGGCCGACACCGTGCCGACCTACCTGGTGACCGGGATCCTGATGCTGTTCCTCCTCGGCTACGGCCGCAGGTACGTCGACGGGTTCCTGGCCCAGCTCGGCGACGATCGTCGCCGGCGGGTCAGCGCCGTGCTGTCGGCCATGGCGTCACGGGGCCGGATCTACCTACTCGTCGTCGTCGTCCACTCGCTCGTCAACGGGTTCGTCGTGTGGCTGACGTGCACCACGCTGGACCTGCCGGCCGCAGGGAGCCTCGGCGTCGCCGCCGGTGCGTTCACGTTCCTCCCGTTGATCGGCATCCTGCTCGGCGCGGTGCCGGCGCTGCTGTTGGCCTTCGGCCTGGAGGGGTGGCGAACGGGGCTCGTCGTTCTGGCCGTGGTGGTCGCGCTGCAGGCCGTCGAAGCCGGTTTCGTGCGGCCGCGCGTCGATCCCGCGACGGTCCGGGTCGGGCCGACGATCCCGATCGTCGTCGGGCTGCTCGGCTTCGAGCTGTACGGCGCCGGCGGCGCGGTCTACGCCGTGGCGCTGGCCGTGCTGGGGCTGGCCGCGCTCGACGAGATCGGCCGCCAGCTTGGTGAGCAGCCGGCCGTTGACGAGCCGACCGTCGACCTCAGCGACTTGCGGAGTGTGCCGGCGCCGTAGCCGCGGGCAACACCCACAACAGGGCCTGCAGGAGCAGGTGCTCGTTGGGGTTGCGCTCGAGTGACTCGATGGCGCCGTGGATGCGATGAACGGCGGTGACGATCGCCTCAGGGCGCTGCGTTCTGCCGTCGACGAGAACGTCCCGGTAGGCGCCGGCGAGCACGGCGAGCCCTGCGCGCAGCTCGTCGGTGCGGTGCCGGCGCAGGTCGCGGCGATGACGTTCCTCGAGCAGCTTGCGACCGCTGCCGCGTTCGCCGAGCTGCTCGATGCGGGCGTCGAGCTCGGCGATTTCCGCGTCGTGACGGGCGGCCAGCGGCGCCGCCGCATCGTCGATGCGAGTGAGGAGCTCGTCGACCACCGTCATCACCGTGGCACCGGTGCCGTCCAGACGACGGGGTACGTCGGCGAACGCGTCGCGGCGGGCGGCGAGCTCCGGATCGGTGGCGAGCACGCGGGCGCGGGTGAGGTCGCCACCGGCGGCGGTCGCCACCGCGTCGGCCCGCTCGATGTCGACCCCCTCGGCCACGAGCCGGTCGGCCAGCCGGCGAGTGGCGATGGGGCGGAAGTCGATGCGCACGCACCGGGACGAGATCGTCACCAGGTCGGGGGGCACGAAGTCGGCGAGCACGACGAACATCGTCGACGGCGGGGGCTCCTCGATCGTCTTCAGCAGGATCGCCGCGCCCTCCGGCCGGAGCAGGTGGAACTCGTGGAAGATCATCACCTTGCGATCACCCTCGACCGGGGCCAGGGCGGCCAGGCGGACGATCTCCCTGGCCTGCTCGGCGGCGATGGCGGGGCCGGTGCGCAGCACCTCCCGGACGTCGGGGTGCTGACCGGCCAGGGCCAATCGGGCGTCGCGCTGGTCCGGATCGTCGGTGCGGCTGACGACGGCGGCGGCGAACGCTCGAGCGGCCTCGTCCTTGGTCGAACCGGGCGGACCGACGAAGAGGTAGGCGTGGACGGGATCGACGACGCAACGGCGCAGGATCTCGACGGCGACGTCCTGCCCGACCACGGCGTCCCACAGCCCGGTCACCGGTGCACCACGGCCGCGAGCACGGCGGCGGCCACGTCGTTGCGATCGCCGTCGGCGCGCACGACGACCCAGCGGTTCGGATCGGCGGCGGCCATCGCGCGGAACCCGTCGACGACCTGCTGGTGGAACTGCTCTCCGGCCCGCTCGAAGCGGTCGAGATCCCGGGCCTGCAGGCGTCCTGCGAGCACCCCCGCCGGTGCCTCCAGCAACACCACGAGCGACGGCCACAACCCCTCGACGGCCCAGTCGTTGAGGCGCCGCAGCTCGTCGAGGTCGATGCCGCGCCCGTAGCCCTGGTACGCCAGCGTTGAGTACACGCTGCGATCGCTGACGACCGTCCGACCGGCGGCCAGGGCCGGACGCACGACGCGGGCGACGTGCTGGGCCCGGTCGGCGGCCGTGATCAGCGCCTCGGCCCGGTCGTCGAGGTCCACGACGTCGACGTCGTGGAGGATCTCGCGCAGCCGTCGCCCGACCTCGGTGCCGCCCGTCTCCCGGGTCAGCACGGCGTCGAGCGCGGCCGCGAGCAGCGCGGCGTGCGTGCTCTTGCCGGTGCCCTCGGACCCTTCCAGCGCGATGTACGGCGGCATCGTGGCGGCGCTACGTACCGGACTGCTCGCCCGCTGACCGCTTCGCCGGCGACTTCCTGGCGCCCGACTTCTTGGCCGTCGACTTCTTGGCCGTCGACTTCTTGGCCGTCGACCGCTTGGCGACCCGCTTGACCGGCGCGCCACCTTTGGCGGCGATCTGCTCCCGCCGCACGGCGAGCAGCTCGTAGGCCCGCTCTGGTGACAGCTCCTCGACGCGGTCGCCCTTGCCGATCGACGCGTTCGTCTCGCCGTCGGTGACGTAGACCCCGAAGCGGCCGTCCTTGGCGACGACCGGCCGCCCGCTGACGGGATCGGTGCCCAGCTCGCTCAGCGGACCGCTGGGCGCCGCCCTGCCCCGCTGGTACACCTTGGGCTGGGCGAAGATGGCCACCGCCTCCTCCAGCGTCACGTCGAACAACCGCTCCTCGTTGTCGAGGTTGCGGAAGTCGCGGCCCTTCTGCACGTACGGTCCGTAGCGACCGTTGTTGGCCAGGATGGGCTCGCGGTCGGCGGGATCGACGCCGAGCGTCCGCGGGAGCGACAGCAATGCCGCGGCCTCGTCCATCGTGATGCGCTCGAGCACCATCGTCTTGAACAAGCTGGACATCTTCGGCTTGTCGTGACCCGGCGGCAGGGCGTCGGGCGTGCCCCACTGGACGTACGGCCCGTACCGGCCGTTCTTGGCGAAGACCGGCAGCCCGTCGAGCTCGCCGATCGGCTCCTCGGACCGCGGTGCGGCCAGCAGCGCGAGCGCCGCCTCCAGGGTCAGCTCGTCGGGGGTCAGGTCGTCGGGGACGCCGGCCGTGTCCTCGCCCCGCTTGACGTACGGCCCGTACCGGCCCGGCTTGACGACGACCTCGCGGCCGTCCGCGTCGACGCCGAGCGGGAACGTGTTGATCGCCGCGGCATCGATCTCGTCCAGGTTCTGCTCGACGAGGCGCTTGAGCCCCGGCAGCGTGTCGTCGCCGAAGTAGAAAGCCCTCAACCACTGCTCCTTCTGGCGCCGGCCGGTGGCGATGAGGTCGAGGTCGTCGTCGATGCGGGCCGTGAAGTCGTAGTCGACGAGATCCTCGAAGTGGCGCTCGAGCAGGCTGACGACGGCGAAGGCCGTCCACGTCGGCACGAGCGCCTGGCCCTTCTTCCACACGTACCCGCGGTCCTGAACAGTCTGCAGGATCGACGCCCACGTGGACGGGCGGCCGATCTCCAACTCCTCCAGCCGCTTGATGAGCGACGCTTCGGTGTAGCGGGCCGGCGGGGCCGTGGAGTGGCCATGCGCCTCGAGGCCGGCCACGGCGACCTGGTCGCCGACGACCAGCGGCGGGAGCAACGCCTCGCGCTCTCCGTCGCCGTCACCTTCGTCACGCGATTCGACGTACACCTGCCGGTAGCCGGGAAACGTGATCGTCGTGCCGGAAGCGCCGAACTGGGCGTCGGCTCCGTCGACGGCGACGCCGCCGAGCTGGATCGACACCGTCGTGCCGGTGGCGTCGGCCATCTGCGAGGCCAGCGTGCGCTGCCAGATCAGGCGGTACAGCGCCAGCTCTTGGCTGTTCAGCTCGGCCTGCGCCTGGCGCGGCGAGCGCAGCGGAGTGGACGGGCGGATCGCCTCATGGGCCTCCTGGGCGTTCTTGACCTTGGAGTCGTACTGCTTGGGCTGCGGCGAGAGGAACTGCGGGCCGTACTCGGAGGCGACGGTGGCGCGGACGGCGCTGAGCGCCTCGTTGGAGAGCGTCACGCTGTCCGTGCGCATGTACGTGATGAACCCGCGCTCGTACAGACCCTGGGCGACGCGCATGACCTGCGAGGAGGACAGCCGCAGCTTGCGCCCGCCATCCTGTTGCAGCGTGCTCGTGCGGAACGGGGCCTGGGGCCGCGAGCGGTACGGCTTCTCCTCGACGGAGCGGACCGTCATGTCGACGCCATCGAGGCCGTCGGCCAGGCGGCGCGCCCGGGTCTCGTCCAGCACGATGACCGTGCCCGTGGTCCGGCCGGCGGCATCGAAGTCGCGGCCGGTGGCGACGCGGGCGCCGTCGACCGCGACGAGGTCCGCCGTGAACGACGGCGCCGTCGCCGTCGTCAGCTCGACGTCCCAGTAGCCGGCGGCGACGAAGGCGATGCGCTGGCGTTCGCGCTCCACGATCAGGCGGATCGACGGGCTCTGCACGCGGCCCGCCGAGAGGCCCCGGTTGACCCGCCGCCACAGCACGGGCGACACCTCGTAGCCGTAGAGGCGGTCGAGAATGCGCCGGGTCTCGGCGGCGTCGACGAGCCCGTAGTCGATGCCCCGGGGGTTGTTGACGGCGTGGTCGATGGCGGCCTGCGTGATCTCGTGGAAGACCATCCGCTTCACGGGCACCTTTGGCTTGAGGTGCTCGAGCAGGTGCCACGAGATGGCTTCGCCCTCGCGGTCCTCGTCGGTGGCGAGGTACAGCTCGCTGGCGTCCTTGAGCGCGGCGCGCAGGTCCTTGACGACCTGACGGCCGCGCTCGGTCAGCTCGTACGTCGGCTTGAACCCGTTGTCGACGTCGACGGCCAGGCCCTTCGACGGCAGGTCGGCGACGTGGCCCACCGAGGCGCGCACGTCAAAGGCGTCGCCGAGGAACCTGGCGATCGTCTTGGCCTTCGCCGGGGACTCGACGACGACCAGGGGCTTGGCCATCGCGTGAGTATGGCGGGCGAGGACCGGAGGCGGGCGTTCGCCCGGTTCAGGTCCCCGCGACCGGCTCCTTCGGGCGGTCGGGCTCCAGCGCCGCCGAAGCCGGTTCGGCGGCGATGTGGCGGGTGCCCTCGACGTGGATGCGCGGCAGCAGCCGATCCAGCCACTTCGGGATCCACCAGTTGCGATCGCCGAGCAGCTCCATCGTCGCCGGCACGAGGACCATGCGGACGATCGTGGCGTCGATCAGGACGGCGACGGCCAGGCCGAGACCGAACAGCTTGAGCTGGCGATCGTCGCCCAGCGCGAACGCGGCGAACACGCAGAACATGATCAACGCCGCCGCAGTGATCACCCGCGCCGTCGCCGCCAGGCCGTCGGCGACGGCGGTGGCGTTGTCGCGGGTGCGGTCGTATTCCTCCTTGATGCGCGAGAGGAGGAACACCTCGTAGTCCATGGACAGGCCGAACACGATGGCGAAGAGGAACATCGGCACCCACGCCTCGACCGGGCCGGCCTTGTCGACGCCGATCAGCTCCATGCCCCATCCCCACTGGAAGATGGCGACGAGGATGCCGTAGGCGGCACCGATCGACAGCAGGTTCATGATCACCGCCTTGAGCGGCACGAGGATGCTCCGGAACACTGCCATCAACAGCAGGAAGCTGAGTGCCAGCACGACGCCGAACAGCAGCGGCATGCGGTCGCCCATGTAGGACGCGAAGTCCGTCGACGACGCCGTCAGTCCGCCGATCTTGGCGTCGACGCCGGACTGGGGGATCACGTCGTCGCGGAGCGAGTTGACGAGGTCCGCGGTCTCGGCATCCTGCGGCGCCGTGCCGGGCTCGAGCCTGATCACCTGGAACGACGCCGGCTCGAACGCTTCCGGTGGCGCGGTGCCGACACGGGCCACGTTGCCCTCGGGACCAATCCCACGGAGGTCGTCGGCGAAGGCGTAGAAGGCATCGGCATCCTGGGCCGCATCGCCCTGGACGACGATGATCAGCGGTCCGTTGGCGCCGGGGCCGAACCCCTCGGCCAGCATGTCGTAGGCGCGGCGGACGGTCTTGTCCTCCGGCAGGTTGCCGTAGTCACCGAAGCCGAGCCGGATCGACAACAGCGGCAGGGCAAACAGCACGAGCACGGTCACGGCGGCGAGCGCGCTCTGCCACGGCCGGTGCTGGATCAACCGGCTCCACCGGTACCAGAAGCGCTGCTCCTTGGGACGCTCGGCACGATGGGGGACGAGCTTGCGCAGCGACCTGACGAAGATGCTGATCACGAGCACGGCGACGGCGGCGACCACGGCGGCGCCGATCAGCGCCCACTGCTTGGCGGTGACAGCGACGAACGTGCCGACGACGACCAGCGCGAGCGCGATCATCGCCGCCCTCGTGGTGTTGTCGATGCGGCGCCCGACGAGGCTGAGCAGCGCGGGGAGCAGCGTGAGCGACCCGAGGATCATCATCACGACGCCGGAAACCGACGCCAAGGCCATGCCCTGAACGAACTGCAGCCCGATGAGGAACAGGCCCATCAGCGAGATCACGACGGTGATGCCGGCGAACAGCACGGCCCGGCCGCTCGTATCCATGGCGTCGACGATGGCGTCCTCCACCTCCGCGCCGGCGTGAAGGGCCTCCCTGTACCTGGTGACGATGAACAGCGCGTAGTCGATGCCGACGCCGAGGCCGATCATCGCCACCATCGACGAGGCGAAGTCGGGGATCTGCACGATGTGGCTGCCGAGCGAGACGAGCGCGAACGCCACGCCGAGACCGAGCAGGGCGACGCCGATCGGGAGACCCATGGCGAGGATCGATCCGAAGGCGACGACGAGGATGATGACGGCGGCGATGATGCCGTAGACCTCGCTCTCGGGCAGCTCGAACTCGCCGAAGAGGTCGCCTCCGTACTCGACGGTGAGGTTGTCGACCGTGACGAGGGTGTCGGCGCAATCCTCGATGTCCGTGCCCAGGGACTGCAGTTCGACGAACCCGATGTCGCGGACGTCGAGCTGGGCGAAGGCGATGGTGCCGTCCTGGCTGATCAGCTGCGGGTTGTCGTACGGGCTGGTCAGCGTGATCTGACTGTCGCCCTGGCGGTTGACGTCGATCCCCGCACAGGGATCGTCGCCGTCGGAGCCCGCCCCGCCCTCGCTGGGAATGCCGGCGGCGACGGCGTGGGCGAACACGTTCTCCAAGTCGGCGCGCACGGCGGGGTCGTCGACGCCCTGGGGCGCCTCGGCGACGATCTGGGCCGAGAACGTCTGGTTCGGATCCGCTTCGAGGAGCGTGTCGAGCACCTCCTGGGACTCGGTGTCCGGGAGCGTGAAGCTGGTGCGGTAGTCCGGGCCGATCCCGCTCGCCACGCCGTTGGCGACGACGAGCAGCGCCAACCAGGCGCCGATGACGATCCAATGGTGGCGGACGGACACACGGGCGAGACGGGCCAACATGACGCCCGAAGCTACGGCACCGTCGGGGCCGGAGTCACAGGTGTTGGCCCCACCAGTCGGGGGACATCGGTCACAGCTTGCGCGGTCGATGATCCGACCGGTAGGCGCCGGCGGCCGGCGCCTACCGTGGGCCGGTGCGCGCGATGGACCGCTTGGGCTGGGACGCCGGCTTCGACGCGTCATGGAACGAGCTCGGCGCGCCGGGCGAGCCGGGCCGGGTGTCGCGGGTCGATCGCGGGTGGAGCACCGTGCTGTCGCTGAGCGACGTCACCGAGGACCCGTTCGCGGTGCGGCGGGTGCGCAACATCGGCGCCGACGTGGCGGTCGGGGACTGGGTCGTGCCGTCGGCCGACGAGGAGCGGGTGGAGCACGTGCTGCCGCGCCACTCGGCGTTCGTGCGGCGGGCGTCGTTCGAGGGGTCGCGGGCCGAGTCGGACACCGTCGCCGCCAACATCGACGTCGTCTTCCTGACCCATTCGCTGGCACTCGAGCCCAACCAGCGCCGCTTGGAGCGCGAGCTCGTGCTGGCCTACGACAGCGGGGCCGACCCGGTCGTCGTGCTCACCAAGGCCGATCTCGTCGACGATCCGGAACCCGCCCGCCGCGAGCTCGTCGAGGTGGCCGACGCCGTCCCCGTCGTCGTCACCAGCGGTCGTGCCCGTCAGGGCATCGACGAGCTCCGCGCCTTCGCCGCCGGAGGACGGACGCTGGTCTTCCTCGGGGCCAGTGGCGTCGGCAAGTCGACGCTCGTCAACGAGCTCCTCGGCGCGCAGGTGCAGGCGACGACGGAGGTGCGCTCCGGCGACCAGCGCGGCCGCCACACGACCGTCGCCGCCGAGCTGCTGGAGCTCCCCGGCGGCGGGTGGTTGGTCGACACCCCCGGCGTGCGAACGCTCAGCCTGTGGTTCTCCGGCTCCGGCATCGAGCGGGCCTTCGCCGACGTGTTCGAGCTGATGGACCACTGCCGGTTCCGGGACTGCAGGCACGACCGGGAACCCGGCTGCGCGGTGCGGGCGGCCATCGACGACGGCTCGCTCGACCCGGACCGGTGGACCAGCCTGGAACGCCTCGTCGCCGAGGAGGCCGCACTCGAGGGGGAGCAGCGGACCAAGGACCGCCTCGCCGACCGAAGGCGGGGCGGCCGACCGGGGCCCACCGCGGCCGACGACGACTGAAGCGACCGGTCGGCCGGCCTGTTCGGTACGGTCGGCGGCCATGGAGTTCGCCTTCACCGACCGATGCGAGGAGTACCGCCAACGGCTGCTGGCGTTCATGGACGAGCACGTCTACCCGAACGAGTCGGTGTACGAGGAGCAGATCGCCGATCGCGGCGACGCCCACCACCACCCGGCGGTGATGGAGGACATGAAGGACGCCGCCCGCGCCGCCGGCTTGTGGAACCTGTTCCAGCCGCACCCGGAATGGGGACCGGGGCTGACGAACGCCGAGTACGCGCCGTTGGCCGAGATCCTCGGCCGCAGCCCCATCGCCAGCGAGGCCTGCAACTGCTCGGCCCCGGACACCGGGAACATGGAGGTCCTGACGATGTTCGGCACCCCCGAGCAGCAGGACGCATGGCTGCGCCCGCTGCTCGACGGGACGATGCGATCGGCGTTCGCCATGACCGAGCCCGACGTGGCGTCGTCCGACGCCACCAACATCTCGCTGCGCATCGAGCGCGACGGCGACGACTACGTGCTCAACGGACGCAAGTGGTGGATCTCGGGCGCCATGCACCCGCACTGCGAGATCTTCATCGTGATGGGCAAGTCCGACCCCGACTCGCCGCCCCACCGCCAGCAGAGCCAGATCCTCGTGCCCAAGGACACGCCGGGACTGCACGTCGTCCGGCCGCTCCCCGTGTTCGGCTACATGGACCAAGAGGGCCACGTCGAGCTGGCGTTCACCGACTGCCGGGTGCCGGCCTCCAACCTGATCGCCGGCGAGGGCGACGGCTTCGCCATCTCGCAGGCCCGCCTCGGGCCGGGACGAATCCACCACTGCATGCGCGTCATCGGTGCGGCCGAACGGGCGTTGGAGCTGCTGTGTACGCGGGCGCTGTCGCGCACGACGTTCGGCCGCCGGGTCGCCGAGCGGTCCAACATCATGGACTGGATCGCCGAGGCCCGCATCGATCTGGAGATGGTCCGGCTGCTCACGTTCAAGACGGCGTGGATGATGGACACCGTCGGCAACAAGGCCGCCGCCGTCGAGATCTCGGCGATCAAGGTGGCGGCGCCGAACGTGGCGCTGCGCATCGTCGACCGGGCCATCCAGGTGCACGGCGCCGGCGGCGTGTGCGACGACTTCCCGCTGGCGTCGATGTATGCCCACCTGCGCACCCTCCGCCTGGCTGACGGCCCCGACGAGGTCCACAAGATGACCATCGCCCGCCGCGAGCTGCGCAAGTACGACCCGTCGTTCCGCCCGTAACCAGCGTTTGTGTCACCGCACGCGCCCGGATTCGGCGACGTGCGGTGACACAAACATCGGCGTCGAGGCGCGCCGGCGTTCGCGGTCGAGGATCCTGAGGCGGCTGCGGAGCTCGTCGCGCTCGCCGTAGCAGCCGCGCAGCAGGCGGGTGCCGCCGCCGTCGGGGTCGAAGGCATCGCGGCCGTGGAGGATGCGGCGGTTGTCGAAGGCCACCAGGTCACCGGGCCGCAGCGGCAGGCGGATCGCCATCCCCTCGCGCCGGGCGACGGCGGCCATGGCCCGGGTCGCCGCGTACACCACCTCCACGCGGTCGAACTCGACGGCGAGGGGGCCGCGCAGCCAGTTGCCCATGCGGATCTCGCGCACCTGCCCGGCGTGGTCGAGACCGATCGCCGGCGCGGACCACCTGTGGTCGGTCACCTTGGAGCGGTTGGCCCATTGGCACGGGACTGTCGTCAGCACCTCGAAGTGCCCGGGCTCCTCGTCCCGCAGGATCTCGGCGACCCGGAACCCGTCGAGGTAGCGGCCGTCGCCGCCGGCGCAGGTGTTCTTGATGCAGTGCAGCAGCTGCAGTCCGGGTTGGTACTCCCGCGTCGGCAGGTCGACGTGCGGCGGGAGCGCGAACGACGTGTTGGCGTTGGTGATCGGCTCCGGCTCGGAGCGCACGTCCCACAGCACGCCGAAGTTGGTCGCCCGCACCGGCCCGATGCGCTCAGCCACCCGGCCGACGGCGTCGAGGTCGAGCGGCACGTCACGCAGCACCGTCAGGCCGTGGTGGCGCAGCGCGACCAGCCAGTCGTGGAGGGCGTCGTCGTCGGCCAGCACGGCCGGGCCGTCGAACGTCGCCGGCATTCCGGGCGTCGACGCGTCCCACGCCACCGGCGCCGGCTCGCCGGCCGGGGCCGGGTCGTAGCGGAGGGTCCACAACCAGCCCGGGTGGTACTCGCTGCGGTGGCCGTCGGCCCAGTCGATCGCCACCCCACCGTCGGTGACGGCCACCCCCACCGGCTGCGGCTCATCGTCGACCCCGAGCTCGAAGGTCTGCTCCTTCGTGACCTGATGGACACACAAAGGGCACGGGCAGTTGTCGCGCAGCCACACGTGGTGATAGCGGCTCGACCCACCGCCGGCCCACGTCACCTCGACCCAGGCCGGCGCCGTCGCCGCGGCCGCGACGGCGACGTCAGCGGCGTGGACGTCGAAGTCGGGCGTCAGCGCAGGCGTCACGAGAGGCATCCGTCGAGCGCGTCGAGCAATCGGGCGGCGCGGCCGTCGTCGTCCTCCGGGCGCATCAGCGCCGTGACGAACGAGTAGCCGACACGACGGCTCGGCCATGCTCCGTGGCTCGACCCGCCCGCACCGCTGTGACCGAACGCGTCGGGCGCCGGACCGAGCGTCGAGGGGTTCGGAGCGATCTCGAAACCGACGCCAAAGCGCAGCAGCCGGCCCGACAGCGGGTCGTCGCCGCAGGAGAGCTGCTGGCGGCCGAGCTCGATCGTCTCCGGCTGCAGGAGGCGCACGCCGTCGAGCTCGCCGCCGCGGGCGAGGCAGGCGTACAGCCGCGCCATGGCTTGGGCCGTGGCGACCGCACCCCCGCCGGCGACCTCGTGCACGAGCATCCCGGGATCGCTCACCGCGCCGACGATCGGCGGGTTGCCGTAGACGTACGTCAGCCGTTCGTCCGGTGGCCCGTCACCGAGGAAGGCCGAGAGCTGCCAGTTCGGCGCCCGCTGCAACGGCACGACGCGCGCCGCCCGCTCCGGTGGCGTACCGATCGAGAGGTCGAGGTCCAATGGCCCGGCGATCTCCTCGTCGACGAACCGGCCGATCGAGCGACCGTCCACGTGCCGCACGAGGGCGTCGCACAGCCACCCGTACGTCAGCGCGTGGTACGTCGCCTGGCCCACGTCGACGATCGGCGCCTGCGCGGCGAGCACCGCCTCGATCGACTCGGGGTCGGCGATCTGCTCGGTGGCCACCGGCGCGACGATCCCGGGCAGCCCGGCCGTGTGGCCGACGACGTCGGCGACCCGGATCGACTCCTTGCCGGCCGCTGCGAACTCGGGCCAGTACGACGCCACCGGCGTCGCGAGATCGAGCAACCCGCGCTCGATCAGCTGGAGCATCGCGGTGGCGACGATGCCCTTCGTGCCCGAGGCCACGATGCAGGCCGAGTCGTGGCGGAACGGCTGCTCCGGCGAGGCGCCGTGACCGCCGACGACATCGACGACGACCGTCCCGTCCACGTACGCCGTGAACGACCCTCCGGGCGCGTCCTCAGCCACGCAGTCCGCGAAGACGTCGCCGACGGCCTCGAACCCGGTGGCGACGTTGCCCCGCACGGTCCTCAGGTGTCGAGCTCGGGCACGGCGATCGGCGGCGGGTGCAACGCGACGTCGTCGTCGATGTGCGTCTCGGCGACCGTCACGGGGTGCGTGTCGTTGATCCCCGGTGTATCGGCCAACAGGCGCTTGGTGTACTCCTGCTCCGGGTTCGACAGGACGACCTCGGTGGCGCCGACCTCGAGGATGCGCCCGTCGGCCATCACCGCCGTACGGTCGGCGATCGAGCGCACGAGCGGCAGGTTGTGGGTCACGAACAGCATCGCCAGGCCGAGCTCGTGGCGGAGGTCGGCCAGCAGCTCCACGATCGCCGCCTGCACGAGCACGTCGAGGGCCGAGGTCACCTCGTCGCAGACGAGGATCTCCGGCTTGCTGACCAGCGCCCTGGCGATGGCGACGCGCTGGCGCTCGCCGCCCGAGAGCTGGTCCGGGTAGCGCTCGGCATAGGCCCCGGTCAGCGAGACCCGTTCGAGCATCTCGAAGACCGCGGCCTCGGCCTCGGACGCCGACGCGCCGGCCACGATGAGCGGGCGGCCCGCCGACTCGCCGATCGTGCGTCGCGGGTTGAGCGAGCTGTACGGGTTCTGGAAGACGTACTGGATGCGCAGCCGTTGCTCGACCGGTCGATCGCGGGCCGAGCGGGCCAGCGCGATCGATCCCATCAGGATCTCACCCGTCCACTCGCGATGCAGCCCTCCCACC
>JACCUL010000521.1 GCA_013811855.1 Acidimicrobiia bacterium | reverse complement strand
GCCCGTGACCGCAGCAAGTGCCGCGGCGTCCGCCGCGGTGCGGGCCCGCGCCGCGTCGACCACGTCGCGCCCGAGCGCACCGACGGCGATCGTCAGCATCAGCGCCAGCGCCACCATCGCCGCGCCGAACGGCACCGCCTGACCCGACTCGTCGACCCAGCGTCGATCGAGAAACACCATCAGCAGACCTCGTCATGTCTGCGGCCGAGCACGACCGCCACGGGTTCGTGGGCGGCACCAGCCGCCGAACAGGCCGGCGCGGTTCAGTCCACGTCGCTGGACAGGATCAGCGCCGCCGAAGCGACCGTCTGGCCGTCGTCCAGGTTCATGATCCGCACGCCGGTGGCGCCGCGACCCTGCGATGAGATCTCCCGCACGGTGGTGCGGATCATCACGCCGCCGGACGACACCACGACGATCTCGTCCTCGATGCCGACCATGAACGCCGCCACGACCTCACCCTTCCTGCCGGTGAGCTTGATGCCGATGACTCCCTGGCCTCCGCGGAACTGGGTGTTGTAGCGGTCCAGCTGGGTGCGCTTGCCGTACCCCTCCTCGGTGATGATCAGGATCGCCGTGTCGTCGCGGGCGACGTCGACGGAGACGACCTCGTCGTTGGCCCGCAGCTTCATGCCCCGCACCCCGGCCGCGCTGCGGCCCATCGGTCGCACGTCGTCCTCGTTGAACCGGATCGTCATGCCCTTGCGGCTGAGCATGAAGATGTCGTCGCCGCCCGACGTCTCGATGACCCGCACCAGTTCGTCACCGTCGCGCAGGTTGAGCGCGATCAGGCCGTCGCGACGGCTGGAGTCGTAGGCGTCGAACGCCGTCTTCTTGACCGTGCCCTTGCGGGTGGCGAAGAAGAGGAACCGCTCGCCGGCGAAGTCGCGGGTGTCGATGATGGCCTGGATCGTCTCGCCCGCTTGCAGCGGCAGCAGGTTGACGATCGGCATGCCCTTGGCGGTGCGCTCCCGCTCGGGGATCTCCATCGCTCGCAAGCGGTACACCTTGCCGAGGTTGGAGAAGAACAACAGGTGGGCGTGGGCCGTGGTGAAGATGACGTGACGGACGAGGTCGTCGGCCTTCAGCTTGGCGCCGCTGACACCGCGACCGCCGCGAGATTGGGTCTTGAACTGCCCGGCCGGCACGGCCTTGACGTACTGGGCCTCGGTCATCACGACGACGAGCTCCTTGTCGTCGACGAGGTCCTCGATCGACATCTCGCCGCTGTCCAGCGCGATCTGGCATACCCGGGGGGTGGCGAACGCGGCCCGGATGGCCGCCAGCTCGTCCTTGATGACCTGGCGCAGCAGCACGTCGCTGGCGAGGATCGCCTCGAGCTCGGCGATGGTGCTGCGCACGTCGGCCAGCTCGCTCTCGAGGTCGATGCGCGACAGGCGCGTCAGCTGACGTAGCTGCATGTCGAGGATGTCGATCGCCTGCACCTCGCTGAACTCGAACGGCTCGGCCATCAGCCCGGCCTTGGCCGCCGCGGGGTCGTCGCTGGCCCGGATGAGGGCGATGATGGCGTCGATCACATCGAGCGCCTTGATGCGGCCCTCGAGGATGTGCTCGCGGCGCCGGGCCCGGCTCAGGCGGAACTGCGAGCGCCGGGTGATGACCTCGACCTGGTGGCGGACGTACCCCTGCAGCGCGGCGACCAACGTCAACGTGCGCGGCACGCCGTCGACCAGGGCGACCATGTTGATGGCGAAGTTCGACTGCAGCTGCGTCAGCTTGTACAGCTTGTTGAGCACGACGTTGGCGTTGGCATCGCGCTTGAGCGTGATGACGAGGTGGGTCTTGCCGCCCGCCGACCCGTCGTTGACGTCCGCGATGCCCTCGAGGTCGCCGCCGTCCACGAGCTCCTGGATGCGGGCCGCGATGGACGAGCAGCTCATCTGGTACGGCAACTCGGTGACGACGATCTCGATCCCGCCCTTGCGGTTCTCCTCGATCGTCGCCGTCGCCCGCATCTTCACGCTGCCCCGACCCGTGCGGTACGCGTCCATGATGCCGGCGCGCCCGAGGATGCTGGCCCCGGTCGGGAAGTCCGGCCCCTTGACGAACTGCATCAGATCGTCGGACGTGGCCTCCGGATTGTCGATGAGGTGGACCGTCGCATCGATGACCTCGCCGAGGTTGTGCGGCGGGATGTTGGTCGCCATGCCCACGGCGATGCCCTGGCTGCCGTTGACCAGCAGGTTCGGGAAGCGCGCCGGCAGCACGACGGGCTGCTCGTTGGTGCCGTCGTAGGTCGGCACCATGTCGACGGTGTCCTCGTCGATGTCGGCCAGCAACCGCATCGCCAACGGCGCCAACCGGCATTCGGTGTTGTGGTTGACGAAGGCACCGGCGAGAAACGAGTGGTCGTCGCTGGCGACCCGGACCGAGTACACCGTCGCCGGATCGGCGTCCACGACAGAGACGACCTCCTCGAACCGGTATCCCGAGTCCATGACGGGGAGGATCGTCGACAGGATCTCCGGATCCTTCATGCGATCGATGATGCGCAAGCGCTCGGTCTCCCAGCGCTCGACGCGGTCGAAGTTGTGCTGAACCAACCAGGAGCGCCCGGTCCCGCGCATGTTCGCCGGCAGCCCCGAGCGCACGAAGTCGGCGACGTACGGCACCTTGTCGGCGCTCAACCGGTGCGGACGAACGGGGGCACGGCTGACGAGCTCGGCCAACTTGGCCTGCTTGGTCGCGAGGAACCCGACCCGTTCGGCGAACGCCTTGACGTTGCGGAGCCCGGAGATGATCAGGCGGTGCTCGACAGCACCGCTGGCCCTGGTGTGCTGGCGACGCGAGGCGATGATCCCGAATTCGGCGAGCAGCTCCTGCAGCTCGCGCCCGAGCCGTTCGCTGAAGGTCGAGTAGTGAATCGTGAAACCGTCGGGTGCGCCGCGCGGACCGCCGTCACCTTCGAAGCACGCCGAGAGGAACGCCCGCTTGACTCCCCAGCCGCCGCGCCACACCACCTCGGGGACGACCTTGTCGGCCGCTCGCGCGCCGACCAGCTCCGCGAGCGGGCTCTCGGTGAACGCCGACATGTCCTGGATGTCGAGCTCGTAGATGCGCTTGCGGTCAACCCGTGTCTGGCGCTCGGCGAGGTAACGCCGGCCGCGCACGACTTGGTCATACGCGAACACCACCTCGTCGAAGAAGGACCGGTCGGTGTTGTTGAAGCCAGCGCGCGTCGACGACGCCCAGCCCTCACTGACCCAGGCGCCACACAACGTGCCCAGCAGCGACTCTCGCGCCGTCGGCACCATCTGTTTCCAGGCGTTGCGGGCGATACAGACCATCGTGCCGGGCCCGATCTCGTCGAGCCGCAACCACTGGAACATCGGCACGCCGGCGATCGGCACGAGGCACAGCACGGGGTGGTTGTGGCTCCCGCGCACGCTGAACCCGGCCTTCGTGGTCAGCCGCTTGGTCGGGTGGACACCGGAGTTGAAGACCTTGGTGACCCGGGCCGCCTTCCCGTCCTTGTCCAACACCTCGAAGTCGGCATCGGCTTCGCTGTGCTCGGGCCCGCTGACGAGGTCAGCGATCGCGATGCTCGTCCCATCGGCCAGCCGGACCCGCGTGTCGCCGGTGAGACAGTATCGCTCGGCGGCCGCGGAGAAGTCGGGAGATCCGTAGTTGCCGTGGAACGAGATCAGCGGGTGGCGCAGCGAGAACGGTTGTGCCATCCGGACGAGCGCGTCGTAGATGGCGGCGTTCCCGTGGGGGTGGAACCGGGCCATCGTGTCGCCGGTGACCCGGGCGCACTTGACGAACGGACGGTCGGGGCGGAAGCCCTGGTCCTCCATGTCCCAGATGATCCGGCGGTGCACCGGCTTCAAGCCGTCGCGCACGTCGGGCAGGGCACGCGACGTGATGACCGACATGGCGTAGTCGAGGAACGAGTTCTCCATCTCGTCCTGCAGCGGCATCGGTTGGATCGGCTCCAGCGGCAGCTCGGGGGTCACGTCGTCAGGCATCTCAGAAGTCCAGGTTGCGTACGTCGCGGGCGTTGGTGGCGATGAAGTTGCGACGACTCTCGACGTCGTCGCCCATCAGCACGCTCATGATCTGGTCGGCCTCGGCGGCCTCCTCGACGGTGACCTGCAGGAGCGTGCGCGAGCTGGCCGACATCGTCGTGACCTTCAGCTCCTCCCAGTCCATCTCGCCGAGCCCCTTGAGGCGAGAGAACTCCTTCTTGTGGCCTGGGCGCTCGTCGAGGAAGCGGGCCTTGGCCGTGTCGTCCTTGATGTACACCTTCTCCTTGCCGACCTCGGTCGAGTACAGCGGAGGCTGGGCGATGTACACGTAGCCGGCCTCGACCAACGGGCCCATCTGGCGGTAGAAGAACGTGAGCAGCAGGGTGCGGATGTGGCTGCCGTCGACATCGGCGTCGGCGAGGATCACGACCTTGTGGTAGCGGGCCTTGGCAGGGTCGAACTCTTCACCGACGCCGGCCCCGATGGCTGTGATGAGCGCCTGGATCTCGTTGTTCTTCAGCATCCGGTCGATGCGGGCCCGCTCGACGTTGAGGATCTTGCCGCGGATCGGCAGCAACGCCTGGGTGCGCGGATCGCGGGCGTCGAGCGCCGTGCCCCCGGCGGAGTCGCCCTCGACGATGAACAGCTCGCTCTCGGCCGCGTTGCGGCTGGAGCAGTCCTTGAGCTTGTCGGGCATGCCGGCACCGGAGAGCGAGGTCTTGCGGCGGATGGCGTTGCGGGCGTTCTTGGCCGCGACGCGCGCCTGCGCGGCCGCCAGCCCCTTCTTGACGACCTTGTTGGCCTCGGTCGGATTCTCCTCGAGCCACTCGGCGAGCCGCTCGTTGGTGACCTTCTGGACGAACGACCGCATCGGGACGTTGCCGAGCTTGGCTTTGGTCTGACCCTCGAACTGCGGGTCGCGCATCTTGACGGCGACGATGGCGGTCAGCCCCTCGCGGATGTCCTCGCCGAGCAGGTTCTCGTCGCGCTCCTTGAGCAGGTTCTTGGCCCGGGCGTACTTGTTGACGACGGCCGTGAGCGCGGCCCGGAACCCCTCGACGTGCATCCCACCCTCGATGGTCGAGATGCCGTTGGCGTAGCCGTGGATGCCCTCGTAGTAGCCGGTGTTCCACTGGACGGCGATGTCGATGGCCTGGTGGTCGGCGTCCTCCTCCTCGTAATGGCAGACCTTGGAGAACAGCGCCTCCTTGGACGCATTGAGGTGCTTGACGAAGTCGACGATGCCGCCGCGGTACTGGTACGTGACCTGCTGCTGCTTCTCGGGCCGCTCGTCCTGGAACACGATCTCCAGGCCCCGGTTGAGGAAGGCCATGGTCTGCAACCGCTCGAGCACGGTGCGGGCCACGAACTCGGTGCCCTCGGCCATGAAGATCGCGGGGTCGGGCCAGAACACGACGTTCGTGCCGCTGGTGCGGCCGCGGCTGGGTGTCGGGCCGGTCACATCCAGCTTCCCCTGCGGCGTGCCGCCCTTGGCGTACTCCTGGCGGTAGCGCTGGCCGCCGCGGTCGATCTCCACGACGAGGCGCTCGGACAGCGCGTTGACGACGCTGACGCCGACGCCGTGCAGGCCGCCGGACACCTTGTAGCCCGATCCGCCGAACTTCGCGCCGGCATGCAGCACGGTGAGGACGACCTCGACCGCGCTCTTGCCGCGGTGCGGGCCCGACGGATACGGGTCGACGGGAATGCCGCGACCGTTGTCCTCGACCCGGCAGCCGCCGTCGGCTTGCAACGTCACGTCGATGCGCGTGCAGTAGCCGGCCATCGCCTCGTCGACGGCGTTGTCGACGACCTCCCAGATGAGGTGGTGGAGGCCGGCGAGGCCGGTCGAGCCGATGTACATGCCGGGCCGCTTGCGCACCGGGTCGAGGCCTTCGAGGACCTGGATGTCCTTGGCGCCGTAGCTGCCGGGGCGGCGCATCCCGCCCGTGCGATCGTCAGTGGACACTGGGTCCTCGTTCTGTGCTCGTTGCGGTGTGGTTCGTGGCTGCCATGTGGCCGATCCCGTGGGTCGCGGGCCTGGTGGGAGGGGAGGACGGCCCGAGTCGTCGACGGCTCCGAACGTCGGCGTCCCTGGGGGTGGAGGAGCCCGACGGAGGCGTGGCAGCGATGTCCCAAGCCTACCAACGGGGTGTCACCCCACGGCGGAGGGTCGCGCCGTCCGAGACCGCCCCGACGGGTCGTCGCTCAGTGTCCGGCGTGGTCCACCGTGGCGGTCGCCGCCCGGTTCGATGACGACGAACGGGGGCGCTGATCAGCGGTCCGACGAGCGGTTCCCGGATCGCCCCGGCCGGGCGACGCGCACCTCCACGTGCTCGACGTCGACGCCGGTGACGGTGGCCAGCCGGGCGCGGATGTCGTCGCTCAAGAGACGTACCTGCGTCGCCCACGCCGGCTCGGCCACCTCGAGCAGCAACGTCCCCCGCTCCAACCGGATCGGGCGGACGTTGGCGGCCACGGCGGGGCCGACGACCTCGTCCCAGCGCCCGAAGACGCCCCCGACCGCGGCGGCCGACGCCCCGCCGCGCAGCGACCGCAGCAGCCCGTCGAGGGCGTGGCCGATCGGCACCGGTTCCTCGCGCTCGCTCACTGGTCCACCCTTGCGTCATGACACGGGTTCGCTGGAACCGCGACCACCGGGCACCAGCGAGCGCGTCGCCGCAAAGCCGGCGACGAAGAAACACCGCGTCGCTCGAGCTCGCCGCGCTCGCTCACTGGTCCACCCTTTCGTCATGACACGGGTTCGCTGGAACCGCGACCACCGGGCACCAGCGAGCGCGTCGCCGCAAAGCCGGCGACGAAGCAACACCGCCACGCCAGTTCGCTCGCTCGAAGACTCGCTCGCTCACGTCAGCACCTCCTCGATCGGACGGCCGTCGTGGATCCGTAGCACGCGCTCGGGCACCGCCGTCGGCGGCACGGTGCCGGCGGTCGTGATCACGATCTGCCCAGTCGGCAGGTGGCCCAGCAA
>JACCUL010000508.1 GCA_013811855.1 Acidimicrobiia bacterium | reverse complement strand
GTCAGCGGTGACGTGCTCGGCGCGGTCGAACAGGTCGCCGAGTGCGCCGTGCTCGTGGTGATCGCCGGCCTGGCCCAGCGCCACGGCGTGTGGTGGACGGGCTGATCAGCCGGTGGCGAGCGCGGCGAGACGTCGCATGCCCTCAGCCAGGGCGTCGTCGCCCAGCGCGAACGAGAAGCGGGCGTAGCCCGGCGCGCCGAACGCCTCACCCGGCACGAACGCCACCTTGGCCGCCGACAGGGCATGGTCGGCCAGCTCCAGGCTCGACGAGCACGTCGCGCCGCCGAGGTCCCGGCCGAGCAGCCCGGTGACGTTGGGGAAGCAGTAGAACGCGCCCTGCGGCTCCAGGCAGGTCACGCCGGGGATCGCCGACAGCATCGAGTGCATCGTGCGCCCGCGCCGCTCGAAGGCGTCGCGCATCACGTCGACGGCGACGAGATCGCCGGAGACGGCGGCCAACGCGGCCCGCTGCGACACGTTGGCGACGTTCGAGGTGGCGTGGCTCTGGAAGTTGACGGCCGCCTTGGCGACGTCCGGCGGGGCGATCATCCACCCCACCCGCCAGCCCGTCATGGCATACGTCTTGGCCACGCCGTTGAGCACGATGCACTGCTCGGCGAGGTCGGGCACGAGCATCGGGATCGAGGCGAACTCGTGCGGCCCGTACGTCAGGTGCTCGTAGATCTCGTCGGTGACGACCCACACGCCCCGCTCCAGGGCCCACTCGCCGATCGCCGCCACCTGCTCCGGCGGGCACACGGCACCCGACGGGTTGTCGGGGCTGACGAAGAGCAGCACCTTGGTGCGCGGCGTGACGGCCGCTTCGAGCTGGTCGACGGTGACCTGGAAACCCGTCTCCTCGGTCGTCTCGACGATCCTCGGCACGCCGCCGGCGAGGGCGATCGCCTCGGGGTACGTCGTCCAGTACGGCGCCGGGCAGATGACCTCGTCGCCCGGATCGCACAGCGCCGCGAACGCGGTGAACACGGCGTGCTTGCCTCCGTTGGTGACGAGCACTTGGCCCGCCGTGCAGTCGTAGCCGCTGTCCCGCTTGGTCTTGACGGCGATGGCCTCACGGAGCTCGGGCAGTCCGCCGGCCGGTGTGTAGCGGTGGTTCTTCGGGTCCTTGCAGGCGGCGATCGCGGCCTTGACGATGTGCTCGGGCGTGGGGAAGTCGGGTTCGCCGGCCCCGAAGCCGACGACGTCCTCCCCTGCGGCCTGCAGCGCCTTGGCTTTGGCGTCGACGGCCAGCGTGGCGGACTCGGCGATGGCGGCGAGGCGTTCGGACACTCGGAGCACCGGGCGAAACTAGCCCCTTCCTGCCATCCTGGGCCGGTGCGTTCGGCCGCCATCGCCCTCCCCGCCGATCTCCTGCCGGCCGACGGCCGGTTCGGGTGCGGGCCGTCCAAGGTGCGGCCCGAGCAGGTCGACGCGCTGGTCGCCGCCAGTCGCACCGTGCTCGGCACCTCGCACCGCCAGGCGCCCGTCAAGCGGCTCGTCGGCGCCGTGCGGGCCGGTGTCGCCGAGTTGTTCGACCTGCCCGACGGCTGGGAGATCGTGCTCGGCAACGGCGGGACCACGGTGTTCTGGGACGTCGCCACGTTCGGCCTCGTGGAGCGGCGCAGCGAGCACCTCGTCTTCGGGGAGTTCTCCTCGAAGTTCGCCGACGCGTGTGCTGCCGCGCCCCACCTCGCCGAGCCGGTGGTCGTCGCCACCCCGCCTGGCGATCATCCGGAGCCCGAACCGCACGCTGACGTCGACCTGTACGCGCTGACCCACAACGAGACGTCGACGGGCGTGGCGATGACACTGCGGCGGCCGGTCGGGACGGACGGCGCGCTGGTGGCGGTGGATGCCACCTCGGCCGCCGGCGCGGTCCCGTGGGACCCGGCCGAGGTCGACGTGTACTACTTCGCGCCGCAGAAGTGCTTCGCCGCCGACGGCGGGCTGTGGATCGCGGCCTGCTCGCCGGCGGCGATCGCCCGCATCGAGTCGATCGCCGGCGGTGTCCGCTGGCGCCCCGCGTCGCTCGATCTCGGCCTCGCGCTGACCAACAGTCGCCTCGACCAGACGTACAACACGCCGGCCGTGGCGACGCTCGTGCTCCTCGAGGCCCAGCTGCGGTGGATGCTCGAGCTCGGCGGGCTCGCGGCGTGCGCGGCGCGCTGCCGCGAGTCGGCCGACCACCTCTACGGGTGGGCCGAGTCGCGGTGGTGGGCGTCGCCGTTCGTCGCCGATCCGGCCAAGCGCTCGCCCGTCGTCGGCACCATCGACCTCGACACCACCGTCGACGCCGCCGCCGTCAACACGGCGCTGCGCGCCAACGGCATCGTCGACACCGACAGCTATCGCAAGCTCGGACGCAACCAGTTGCGCGTCGGCATGTTCCCGGCCGTGGACCCCGACGACATCGCCGCGCTCACGGCCTGCCTCGACCACCTCGTCGATCACCACGCCGAGGCGCTGGAACCGTGAGCGAGCACGAAATGAGCGACGAATCACCCACGGTGGAGGACGTGCTCGCCTTCGACGCCAGCGGGCTCGACGCGTTGACCAGCCCCGTCCTCGTCGCCGGGTTGACCGGGTGGTTCGACGTGGCCGGCGTGGCGACGACGGCGCTCGACATGCTCGCCCCGGTGGACATCGCGCTGACCGTCGGCGAGATCGACCCCGACCCGTTCTACGACTTCACGCAGGAGCGCCCGCAGGTCGAGCTCTCGGAGCTCGGCGAGCGCCACGTCACGTGGCCGGCCAACTCGTTCGACGTCGTGCGCACGGGCGGCACCCACGACCTCGTCGTGCTGCGTGGCGTCGAGCCGCACCTGGCGTGGCGGACGTACGCCCACTGCGTGCTCCACGTCGTCCGGGAGCTCGGGTGCGCGACGGTGGTCACCGTCGGCGCCACGCCCGACGCCGTCCCGCACACGCGCCTGCCGGTCGTCGTCGGCAGCACGTCGGACCCCGAGCTGGCCGCCCGCCTGGCGCTGTCCGCGCCCAGCTACCAGGGCATCACCGGGCTGGTCGGCGTGCTGCACGCCGAGCTCGAAGCGCTCGATGTGCCGACGATCTCCCTGCGCGTCGGGGTGCCGCACTACCTGCCCCACGCCGAGCACCCACAGGCGGTCGCCGCCCTGCTGCGTCACCTGGCGCACGTGCTCGGCGTGCCGGTCAAGGTCGACCTCAGCGATCAGATCGGCCGCTGGGAGGCGATCCACGAGGAGGTTGTCCACGACGACGACCAGCTGCGCACGTACGTGAGGGTGCTGGAGGCCGAGTACGACCGCAAGGCCGAGGTCGCGCTCCGCGCCGCCGACGACCTGGCCACCCGCTTCGAGGAGTTCCTTCGCGCCCAGGACCCGCCGGAGGACACGGACTAGGGTCGTTGGTCGTTAGGGGGTCGAGAATGCACGAGTTGTCCCTGTGCCAGGCGATCGCCGACACGGTGAGCCGCCACGCCGAGGGATGACGCGTCGAACGCGTCGACGTCCGCATCGGCCACCTCCGCCAGGTCGTGCCCGACTCGCTGCAGTTCTCGTGGCAGCTGCTCATCGAGGACACCGAGCTCGACGGCGCGACGCTCGTCGTCGACTACGTGCCGGCCGTCATCACCTGCCGAGCGTGCGGCGCCGAGACCACGCTCGAGATGGCGATCATGCTCTGCCCGCACTGCGACTGCGCCGACGTCACGCTGGTGTCCGGCGAGGAGTTCCAGATCACCTCCATCGACCGCGTCCACGAGGTCTGCTGATGGGACGCTTCCATCGCCACGCCGACGGCACCGTCCACGATCACGGCGACCACGACCCACCGCGACCACGAGCACCGCGACGTCGGCGACCACCGCGGCTACGTCGACACCGGCACCGAACGCGTCGCCGTGCTGGAGACGATCCTGGCCGAGAACGACCGGGTCGCCGACGCCAACCGCGCCGACTTCGCCGCCGCCGGCGTGACGACCGTCAACCTGATGTCGTCACCAGGCGCCGGCAAGACGACGCTGCTGCGCACGACGATCATCCGCCTCGGCGAACGGCTGCGCCTCGGCATCCTCGAGGGCGACATCGCCACGAGCCTCGACGCCGACCAGCTCGACGGCCTTGGCGCCGCCGTGTCGCTCGTCAACACGAGCGCCGGGTTCGGAGGTGAGTGCCACCTCGACGCCACGATGGTCCGCTCCGGACTCGGGCGGCTCCCGCTCGATCAGCTCGACCTGGTGATCATCGAGAACGTCGGCAACCTCGTCTGCCCGGCCGAGTTCGACGTCGGCCAGCACGCCCGGGCGATGGTCCAC
>JACCUL010000503.1 GCA_013811855.1 Acidimicrobiia bacterium | reverse complement strand
GTCGTGCCGGGGGTTGCCGCGTCGAGGCGCCCCGTGAGGTAGCGCTCGCGGGCCGCCGTCGGCGCGAACGCCAAGAGGACCAGTCCGGACGACGTCATGTGGGCGGCGATGCGCTCGCCCGTCCAGTCGCGCACCTGGACGTCGTGGTCGGCGCTCACCTGGTCGAGGTAGACGATCTCCCGCTCGTCGAGCACCGAGAGCCCTGCCGTCTCGCCGAGGACGGCCACCAACTCGGCGAGGTGCGGCCGGGCGATGGCGATCAGGCTGCGCCCGGGGAGGGCGGCGGCGGCGATGTCGATCATCGTGTCGCCGACGCGGTACTCGTTGGCGCCCTGGGCCTGCTCGACGGCACCGAGCACCTGCAGCGTCGACAGCAGCCGGGACACGGTGCTCTTGGGCAGACCGACGCGCTCGGCGACCTCGGACACCCCGGCGGGACCGCCGGCCAGGCAGCGGAGGATGGCGAAGGCCCGCTCCACGGACTGCACCCCGGGCAACGTCGCAGCAGGCATGGCCCGCAGAGTGTTCCACAATGCGGGACAGTTCCACAACTGGGTGTACGGTTGCGGCCGTCACCGGACCGCGTCGTTCAGAGCCAGACCCGTGCCCCCGCACGCCGGCGCCTCCAGGCGCCTCGGCGGCCGCATCAAGCGCGGCCGGACCGAGCCTGACCTCGTCGCTGGCGTGGGCCACGTGGGCGTTGTTCGCCGGGCTGTTCCTGATGCTCACCGGCGCCGGGCTGTTCAACACGCTGCTCGGCGTCCGAGCCCAGCTCGACGGCTTCGCGCCCGGCGTGATCGGGGCCATCAGCGCCGCCTACTACGCCGGGTTCCTGCTCGGCTCCCGCCTGGCGCTCCGTGCGCTGGGACGGGTCGGGCACATCCGTGTGTACGCCGCGCTGGCCTCGGTGTTGGCGGCGGCGATCATCGGCGCCGGGCTGGCCCCGGTGCCGGCGGTCTGGTTGGCGCTGCGCTTTACCACCGGGCTGTGCCTGGCCGGGCAGTACGTCGTCGCCGAGTCGTGGTTGAACCAGCTCGTGTCGAACCGGGCGCGCGGGCGGGTGCTCGCCGTGTATGGCATCGTCACCGTCGGCGCGTTCGGCGCCGGGCAGCTCGTCATGGCCCCGCTCGACCCGGAGGCGTTGACCGGCTTCGCCATCGCCGCACTGCTCATCACCGTGGCCGTCGCCCCGGTGGCGCTCTCCGAGGAGGCCGACCCGCCGGCGATCGTCGCCCCGGAACGGATGTCGCTGGGCGAGCTGTGGCGTCACGTGCCGACCGGCGTGGTGACCTCTGTGCTCGTCGGCATCGCCCACGGCAGCTTCTTCGGGCTCACCGCCTACTACGCCGCCCGATCGGGCCTGGACGTGGCCGCGGTCGCGCTGTTCGTCGCCGCGCCGACGATCGGGTGCGTGCTGTTCCAGTTCCCGATCTCCGCCGCCTCCGACGACGTCGACCGTCGCGCCGTCGGCGCACTCGCCGCGCTCACTGCCGCCGGCGGGGCGGTCGCCCTCCTGCTCACCGGTCCTGGCGGCTGGGCCGGCGTGGCGTGGATGGTGGTCATGGGCGGGACGATGTATCCCCTGTACTCGATCGCCGGCGCGTACACGACGGACTGGCTGCCGCCGGCCAAGATGACCGCCGCGGCGTCGCAACTCGTGTTGCTCTACGGCGCCGGCGCCCTGCTCGGTCCGCTCACCGCGTCGGCGGCCATGGGTGCCATCGGACCGGACGGCTACGTGTGGACGGCCATCGTCACGAACGGGATCATCGCCATCTATCTCGTCGTGCGCATGGCGTCGTACCGCCTGCCGCTGCGCTCGAAGCCGTGGCGCGACGTCAGCCTGGCCGGGCGGGTGTTCTACGTCCCGGCGACGGTCGTCCACATGGGCCGCCGCCTGCGCGACCGCCGGTGACGGTGGGGTCATCGCCCTTCGAAGACACGGCGCACACCTGGCGTGAAACTGCCGAGCGGCAGCCCACTGACGACGCCGACACCGATCAGCAACTGATGGAGCCGTTCGTCGGTGGTTGTGGTGTACGCCGCGTACGCCACAAGGACGACACACGCGGCGGCGAGCATCGAGCCGCGCCGGCTGATCGATCGTTTGGGCTTCGTCAGCGACCGCGACGTCAGCTTGAGCAACTGCGGCACCGTGACGGCACCCGCGGCGACCACGCCGACCGCCCAGATCGGGTGCTCACCGTCACCGGCCACCGTCAGCACGACGAACGCCCGCAGCGCGAAGAGCAGCGTGCCGAGCTTGCGTTGCGATTGCGCACCGGCGAAGAGACGTACAGCGTCGCGAACAACGACAACGCGCCACCGACGAGCAGGCGCCTGGTGAACGTCCACTCGATCATCCCACCGGTCGTCGGAGGATTGGTCAGCCCGTCGAGCGCCAGCAGCACAGTGATGGCGAAGAACGGCATGGCGATCAGCAGCAGCGCCGAGGCCTCCTGGGAACGGCGATGCTTGTTGCTCGCACGCCGCGCGAGGTCGTGGCTTCGGCGCAGGCGAAGAACGCGCCGACGGCGAGCGCGATCGCCGCACCGGCGAAGCAGGCGACGACGGCGAACTCGACGAGCTCGTGGCCGGCGACATCCTTCTTCGATTCGCCGAGCACGTTCGCCTTGGTGAGGAGCCAGACGAGCCCGGCGAACGCAGCGACGGAACCGCTGATGACGACGAAGAGGACGAGTTCCAGCCTGGACTAGACGGGCTCGACGAGCAGCGCCTCCGGGATCTCGACGTCGTTGTCGTCGGCGGGATCGCTCACAAACCCTCCCCAGCTCGTCCGCAACGCGAACGTAGCTCAGCCGGCCGGGAACCCGCCGAGCATGCGGGCCGCGGCGAGCGTGTTCTCGAGCAGGCAGGCGATGGTCATCGGCCCGGTGCCGCCGGGCATCGGCGTGATTGCGCCGGCCACGGCCTGCACGGCGTCGAAGTCGACGTCGCCGACGATGCCGGCCTCGGTGCGCGAGACCCCGACGTCGATCACGGCGGCTCCGGGCTTGACGTGCTCGGCCGTGATCATCCGCGCCGCGCCGGCGGCGCCGACGAGGATGTCGGCCCGCCGGCACAGATCGGCCAGCTCGGGCGTGCGGCTGTGGGCGATCGTGACGGTGGCGTCGACGCCCTTGCGCGAGAGCAGGAGGGCGAGGGGCAGCCCGACGAGCGTGGAGCGGCCGACGATCACCGTCTCCGCCCCCGACACGGTGACCCCGTACCGCTTCAGGAGGCGGGTGACGCCGAGCGGCGTGCATGGCGCGTGGCCCGGCAGGCCGCGCACGAGCCGGCCCATGTTGCGCTCGGTCAGCCCGTCGACGTCCTTCTCCGGCGTGAGGAGGCCCAGCACCGGCTCGGGATCGAGGTGGTCGGGCAGCGGGAGCTGCACGAGGATCCCGTGCACGGATGGATCGGCCACGAGCGCACCAACGGCGTCCTCGACCTCGGCCTGCGAGGCCGTCGGCGGCAGCTCGACGCCCTTGGACGCCATGCCGGCCTCCTCGGCCTTGCGGTGCTTGGCCCTCACGTACAGCTGGCTCGGCCGGTCGTCGCCGACCAGCACGGTGGCCAGGCAGACGTGCGGCGACCCGGCCGAGTCGACGGTGCGGCGCAGCTCGGCGACGATCTCGTCCCGCAACCGCCCCCCGTCCATGAGGACCGCGCCACCCGGGGTGCGCTCCATCTCACCGTTCACCAGGACCTCCATTCGCAATGCACGCGTGATCTCAGTACGGGGCGTCGACATCGCCCATCTCGACGTAGATGCTCTTCAGTCGGGTGTAGTGCTCGATCGCGGCGTGGCCGTTCTCCCGGCCGATGCCGGACTGCTTGACGCCGCCGAACGGCAGCTCGATCGGGGTGGTGTTGTACGTGTTGATCCAGATCGTTCCGGCCTCCAGCGCAGCGACGACACGATGGGCGCGAGCGAGGTCGCGCGTGAACACGCCGGCGGCCAGGCCGAACGGGGTGTCGTTGGCGCGGTTGACGACGTCGGTCTCGCTGGTGAACGTCAGCACCGCCATCACCGGGCCGAAGATCTCCTCGCGCACGATCGTCATGTCGTCACGACAGTCGACGAACACCGTCGGCTCCACGAAGTTGCCGCCGGCCAGCAGCGGGTCGTCGGGACGGCCGCCGCCGCACAGGATCGTGGCGCCTTCGCGGCGGCCGCGCTCGATGTAGCCGAGCACCAGCTCGACGTGCTCGGGCGAGATCAGCGCGCCGACGTCGGTGGCCGCGTCCATCGGGTCGCCGATGACCATCTTCGCCGTGCGGGTCGTGAGGCGGGTCAGGAAATCGTCGACGATCGACTCGTGCACGTACAGCCGAGTGCCGTTCGAGCACACCTCGCCCTGGGTGTAGAAGTTGGCCAGCAGCGCTGCCGACACGGCATTGTCGACGTCGGCGTCCCCGAACACGATCAGCGGACTCTTGCCGCCGAGCTCCAGCGTGACGTGCTTCAGCGTCGAGGCGGCGCCGGCCATGACGAGCTTGCCGGTTTCGACCGACCCGGTCAGCGAGACCTTGGCGATGCCGGGGTGGGCGACGAGCGCCCGCCCGACGCGGTGGTCGCCCTGCACGACGTTGAACACGCCGTCGGGCACGCCGGCCTCGGTGTAGATCTCGGCCAGCTTGGCCGTCGTCAGCGGGGTCAGCTCGGCCGGCTTGAACACCATCGAGTTGCCGCAGGCCAGGGCCGGCGCCGACTTCCAGCAGGCGATCTGCAGCGGGTAGTTCCACGCCCCGATGCCGGCGCACACGCCGAGCGGCTCCCGTCGCGTGTAGCCCCACGACGCGCCGAGGTCGACGTGCTCGCCGTGCAGCCCGGCGGCCAGGCCGGCGAAGTACTCGATGCAGTCGGCGCCCGAGGCGACGTCGACGACCTCGGCCTCGGCGATCGGCTTGCCGGTGTCGGCGACCTCGAGCTCGGCCAGCTCGCGGTTGCGGGCCCGCAGGATGCGCACCGCCTCGT
>JACCUL010000501.1 GCA_013811855.1 Acidimicrobiia bacterium | reverse complement strand
GGACCGGTCTTGAAGATCAGCCAGCCCCCGCCGGCGTCGACGTGCGGCCAGCCGAGGACGTCACGGAAGAACGCCCGCGCCCGCTCCGGGTCGTCGGCGTAGATCAACGTGTGGATGGCGGTGATCACGCCGGCCGATCGTAGATCGGGCTCAGCGCGCCGCCGGCACCGTCGGTGGGCCGGCGCCGGGCGCGCCGACGAGTCCTGCTGGGCTCGGGCCAGCGCTCACGGTCCCAGAACTCAGGGAACGGGGACCCGGCGTGTCAGGGTGGCTGACGGGGCCGCCGCACCGTCATGACATGACCTCGACCGCTGCCCCTACGCCGGCACCAGCTTGACCAGCGCGCCCCGGCCCAACGAAGCCGACGCGACCGAATCGAGCGCCAAGCGACGAATCGTGTCGGACACTGCTGCAACCCCGCCGGCTCCCCACGGCAGAGCACCCGGGAGATGACTGAACGCTCAGCGCGAAGTCGGCCATGGCCCGCCGGTTGACGGCGGGCGTACCCTGACCACGAGGCGACGACACAGGGGGGCTGGGGCGTGCCACACACTCACACACAGCGCCGGGCATGGCGGGTGCTGTTGGGTCGCGCCGCTGGGATCGTGCTCGTCACGCTGGTGAGCGTGCCGGGGGCGGCGGCCCGCGCCAACCACACGACGATCGTCGCCACGGACGACTTCTCGGACGCGGTGGGGACGTGGAACGGCTTCCGCGTCTTCCTCTCCTCGCCGCGGCACAGCTTCAGTGGCGCTTCAGGGCGAGAGTGCGGGTGGGAGGAGAACGTCAACGGTCATCACTGGAACTCGTGGGCGGCGAAGGGTGCCACGAACCAGGACAACCTGCGTCAGCGCGGGTACCGCGTCATCGTCAGCAAGAACGCGCGGGATGACGGCTGGGCACTGAACCTCCAAGCGTCGAACAACTGGGGTGCGAACGTGCACATCGTCACCCACACCAACGGCCGTGCCGGGTGTCCGGACACCCCCCGAGCGTTCATCTCGATGTGGGACGTCAACGGCGACAACGCGAACAGCGCCGCGCTGTCCTTGCACCTCGTCGACAAGGTCGGCGCCTACATCCCGACGAGCGACGATCGCTGGGAAGACTGCGACGGCGACAACAGCGGCAGCAACGACCATGGGGAGTGCGACGCCAACGCTCCCCATCGCTCCTATGTCGAGCTGTTCTTCCACGACAACCAGCCCAACATCGACTGGTTCCAGTGTTGCGGGCACGGCGGCGACAAGGTGGAGGCCGCGTGGAGGTACGGATGGGCGGTCGACGCCCACCTCGGGAGCCCGTGATGCGCGGGCGGCCGGCGCCACGCCACGTCGTTCCACGGCGGCGCGCTCGTCGATGGGTGTGGTGCGGAGCGTTGACGGGGCTTGGTGCTCTCTCGTTTGGGGTGATCCTGTCCGACGTCGCTCGTGGTGACGACGATCAGCACCCCCTCGATCCGTACCCGGGGTTCGGCCGCAGCGACGAGGCGGCCGGGCGCGACGACACGATCGCCTACTGGGAAGCGTGGCAGCGCGAGGTCCGTGTCTCGTCGTGCATGGCGCAGAGCGGGTTCGAGTACTACCCGTCGGCTGCATACCCCGATGGCGTCGTCGTCCTCATCGCCGAAGATCTCGGCGTGGAGCCGGCGGAGGAGGTGTTCGAGCCCGGGTACGTCTCCAACGACGAGCGCAACATCGCCAACGTCGGCTCGCTGTCCGACTCGGAGGCGGATGCGTACTACCAGGCACTGCTCGCGGTCACGCGTGCCGACTACGAGCGCGCGGTCGCGACGGAAGAGGCACCTCCGGACTTCCTGAACCGAGGATGCATGGGTGCTGCCGCGGCGGCGGTGTCGTCCGTTTGGGCGTTGCCGCGAGCGTTCAGCGGCGAGCTCGATGACATGTCCGCTGGACGCTCCGACTCGAACGAGGCGAGGCAGACCAGGGAGGAGTACGGCACGTGCGCCAGTAATCGCGGGTTCGCGGATGTGTCGACGCCGACCGATCTCGAGGGTGTGATCGCGGCCGGCGGCGAGGACGGCGCCGAGGCGCGCCTCGCGCTGGAGGCCTGCTCGCCCGTGTGGGAGGCCGGGTCAGCGGCAACCCAGGCCGCTGCACTGGAGATCTTCGTCGCCGACCACGACTCGGAGCTCGCCGCTGTCCAGTCGCAGTACGCGGAGGTCTGGCCGGCGATCACCGACGACGACGAGTTCAAGGAGTACGTCGGCGTCGAGTACGCACTCGTCATCGTCGCATCCGAGGCGGGCGGATGAGCGATCCGGCCGAAGCGGTAGGAGGCACAGTGATGACTCGTCGAAGGTTCCATGGACGGCTCCTGCTCGTCGTGGCGGCCGCTGCCGGGCTGTCGCTCACGGTGGGGTTGGCCCTCGCCCAAGCAGTTCACGAGGAGCCAGCCCGGCGGCTGGCCAGTGCGCAACCGGCGCAACAGTTCAACGAGCTCGAGATCCGCATCGTGGACGCGCTCGGCCGGATGGGGCTCCACGGGGAGCGGGCTCCCGTACATGGGCCGGATGGCGCCGACATCCGCGTGATCTTTCCGGATGGCACAGACACGTTGACGATCAATGCCTCGCCCCATGAGAGGCGACCGGGTGACTACGTCGTCGTCGGTGAGCGGGTCATCGAAGGCGTCGTCGTCCAGTCGATCAGGTTCGTGAGCGGAGCAACGACGGACCAGTTCGAATGCGAGGACGGGGTGCGGTTCGACTCGCGTGGCCCCACGCCGCCCGGGTTCGAGTCGTTCGACAGCTATCTCGGCCGGCTCATCCGCGAGCTCGGGTGTGCGGTGGATGATGTCCTACCGCCAACCCTCTGATCGACGTGGTCTGAATCAGAATGCGGGAACCTCCGACAAGAGGTTGATACCCAAACGTGTGTTCGCTAATATGGCGGTATGAGGAGCGTTGTCGACCAGCTGGGCGAAGCGGTTGACGGCGCCGCCGCGGTCGAGCTCGACACGCTCAGTGACAGCGAGCTCGACGCCGAGCTCGTCGCGCTGCTCCACCTTCGCCACCGCCTCGACGCCCAGATCGCCCGGCGGGCCGCCGCCTGGGACGCTCGCACCGTGTGGCTGGGCGACGGATCCTGCTCACCGGTCGCCCGACTGGCCCGCGACGGCCAGCTCGCCTACTCCTCGGCACGGCGCATCCTGCGCCACGCCCGGGCGGTGACCTCCATGCCCACCACCGCCGCGGCGTGGCAGGCCGGCGACATCGGCGGCGACCACGTCGACCTGTTGGCCCACGCCATGGGCGGCGGACGCGGCGAGCTGTTCAGCCGCGACGAGAACCTGCTCGTCGACCAGTGCGAGCAGCTGCGCTACAAGCAGGCGACCACCGCCGTCGCCTACTGGTGCCAGCGGGCCGACGCCGAGCTCGGCCACGACGGCACCCCGCCCCCGGCGGACAACTCCTTGCAGCTCGGCACGACGTTCGCCGGCACGGTCACCGGCAACTTCACGCTCGATCCGATCAGCGGGGCCACCGTCGTCGAAGCGTTGCGGCGCGTCGAGCGCGAGCTGTACCGCCAGGACAAGCAGGACGGCATCAGCCGCACCCTCACCGAACGGCTGGCCGCAGCGCTCGTGGAGATCGTCGAACGGGGCATGAGCGTGCCGAAGGACGCCCGCCGACCGGAACCGCTGGTCTGCATCCTGGCTGGGAAACAGACCGTCGAGCACCTCTGCGAGCTCGCCACCAGCACCGTCATCCACCCCGGCGTCGTCGTGCCCCACCTTGCTCGTTCGCAGGTGCAGACGTTCATCTTCGACGGCGCCGACCACGTCATCGCCGCCTCCGCGGCGCGCACGTTCCGCGGCACGCTGCGCCGGGCCATCCAAGTCCGCGACCGCCGGTGCCAACACCCGTCCGGATGCGACACCCCGCTCGCCCACTGCGACGTCGACCACGTCGTCTCCCATCACGAGCTCGGGCTCACCGAGGAGCCCAACGGCCAGGTGCTGTGCGAACCGCACAACCGCAAGTCGGACCTGCGCCACCGCCAACCGGCGGACGCGATCAGCGCCGCCCGGCAACGACGCCAGCTCGAAGACGTGGCCCGTGACCGCCTGCATGCGCTGATCGCCGACCACGCCAACCGCCCCCCACCGGCGGCGCCCTGACCGACGGGATCAGAAACCGTCAGGTGCGCCGCGGCAGCATGCGGATGCCGAGCTGGTCGAGCAGGGCCGGCTCGACCGGTTGCGGCGAGTGGGTCATCGGGTCGGCTCCGGACTGGGTCTTCGGGAAGGCGATGACCTCCCGGATGTTCTCCTCCCCGGCCAGCAACGCGACGAGCCGGTCGAGCCCGAAGGCGAACCCGCCGTGGGGCGGGGCGCCGTACTCGAACGGGTTGAGGAAGAACCCGAACTTGCGGTCGGCGGCCGCCTCGTCGATGCCGAGCGCGGCGAAGACCTGGCGCTGGAGGGTCGTGTCGTGGATCCGGATCGACCCCGAGCCGAGCTCCCAGCCGTTGAGCACGAGGTCGTAGGCCTGCGAGCGCACGGCCATCGGGTCGCGGCCGAGGAGGTGGGCGTCGTCGGGGTGCGGCATGGTGAAGGGGTGGTGCCCCGGTTTGGGCCGGCCCTGGTCGTCGGTGCCGACGAACATCGGGAAGTCGACGATCCACACGTAGCGGTACGGGCCATGGAAGACGGGCGGCCGGCCGAAGTCGTTGCGCAGCTGGCCGAGCACGTCGCAGGTGGTGGCCCACTCGTCGGCGACGATCAGCACGAGGTCGCCGGCGGCGGCACCGGTGCGCTCGACGACGGCCGCCGATTCCGCGGCCGACAGGAACTTGGCCACCGGCGAGTCGAGTGCGCCGTCATCGGCCACCCTCAACCAAACCAGGCCCTTGGCCCCGAGCTGCTTGGCCCGGTCGGTCAGCTTGTCGAGCTGGTTGCGCCCGTGGGCGGCGGCGGCGCCGGGGACGCAGATGCCCTTGATCGTCCCGGCGCCGGCGAAGGCCTTGAACTCGGTGGCGGCGAAGGCGTCGGTGAGCTCGACGAGCTCCAGGCCGAAGCGCAGGTCCGGCTTGTCGGTGCCGAAGCGCTCCATCGACTCCCGCCATGTCATTCGCTCGATCTCGGGCGGTCGCTCGCCCGTCACGGCCTCGGCCGCAGCCAGCACGGCCCGGCTGATGGCGTCGAGCACGTCGTCCTGGGCGACGAAGCTCATCTCGGCGTCGAGTTGCATGAACTCGTACTGCCGGTCGGCCCGCAGGTCCTCGTCGCGCAGGCAGCGGGCGATCTGGTAATAGCGGTCGACGCCGGCGACCATCAGCAACTGCTTGAACAGTTGCGGCGACTGCGGCAGCGCGTAGAACGAGCCCGGCTCCTTGCGCGATGGGACGAGGAACTCCCTGGCCCCCTCGGGCGTCGACGGGACGAGCATCGGCGTCTCGACCTCGACGAAGCCCTGCTCCTCCATCGCCCGGCGGACGGCCGAGTTGACGGTGGCCCGGACGCGCAGGTTGCGTTGCATGCGGCTGCGGCGCAGGTCGAGGTAGCGGTACTGCAGGCGGACCCCCTCGTCGACGTCGTCGGCGCGCTCGTCGATCGGGAACGGCGGCGGCGTGGCGGCGTGCAGCACGTCGACGGTGGCGTCACCGATCTCGACCTCGCCCGTCGACAGGTTGGGGTTCACGGTGCCGTCAGGCCGCGCCCGCACCGTGCCGCTGATGCGCACGACGTACTCGCTGCGCACGTCGATCGAGTTGTCGACGACGCACTGCACGACCCCGGCGTGGTCACGCACGTCGACGAAGGCGAGGTGCTCGCCGTGCTCGCGCCGCCGGGCCACCCACCCGCACACGGTGACGATCGCCCCGGCGTGCTCGGTCCGCAGCTCCCCGCACAGATGCGTGCGCATCGACGTCGCGCTCCGACTGGGCGTTGCGGTCATTCGTCCTCCGATGCGAGCGGGGCCGGGGAACGCAGCGAGTGATGCTGGATCAGGTGGTGGACGAGCTTGGCCCGCGGCACGACGGCCTGGTCGGGCGTTCCGTCGCCGTGGACACGCAGTGGCCGCACCACCGCCGTCTCGGCGGCGAGCTCGTCGGGGCCGATGATCACGGCGACGTCGGCGCCGCTGCGGTCGGCCGCCTTCATCTGCGACTTCATGCTGCGCCCGTCGAAGGCCCGGTCGGCTGAACGGCCGGCCTGGCGCAGTTCCTCGGTGATGACGAGCGCCTCGGCCCCGCCGGTGGTGTCGACCACGAACACGTCGACGCCGACGGCCGGGGTGCTGAACACGCCCTCGTCGTCGCAGGCGATCAGCGTGCGGTCGACCCCGACGGCGAACCCGACGCCTGGCGTGGCCGGTCCGCCGAGCGCCTCGACCAGGCCGTCGTATCGACCGCCCCCGCCGAGCGCGTTCTGGGCCGAGTCGAGCGTGCCGCCGAGGTACTCGAACGTCGTCCGCAGGTAGTAGTCGAGCCCGCGCACCAGCCGCGGCTCGATGCGGTACGGGATGCCGAGGGCGTCGACGCCGGCGCGCACGGTGGCGAAGTGGTCGGCGGCGGCGTCGCTCAAGTGATCAGTCATCGCCGGCGCGGCGGCGATCACGTCGGCGTCGCCGGACCGCTTGGAGTCGAGCACCCGCAACGGGTTGCGGGTCAGCGTCTGGCGACCCTCCTCGGTGAGCGCGTCGAGATGGGCCTCGAAATGGTCGCGCAATGCCTCGACGTAGCGGCGGCGGTCGTCGGGCTGGCCCAGCGTGTTGAGCGCCAGCTCCACCCGGCGCAGCCCGAGCGCCTGGAAGAAGCGCCAGCCGAGGGCGATCACCTCGACGTCGACGTGAGGGTCATCGACACCGAGCACCTCGACGTCGACCTGCTCGAACTGCCGCAAGCGGCCCCGCTGCGGCTTCTCGTAGCGGAACTGGGGACCGGCGCACCACACCTTCCACGGCACCGCTGGTCGGTGCTCGGCAAAGGCCCGACAGATCGAGGCCGTGAGCTCGGGTCGCAACGCCACGTCCCGGCCCCCGAGGTCGGTGAACCGGTACATCTGCTTGGTGACAACCTCGGTGGCCTCGCCGACGCGCTGGAACACGCCGGCATCCTCGAGCAGCGGCGGGATCACCAGCCCGTAGCCGGCCGGCCCGACGATCCCGGCGAACACGTCCACGAACCGCCGCCATCGCGCCGAGTCCGGGGGCAGGATGTCGCGCATCCCCGGGCTGGTCTGGAACGCCGGCACGACGTCGCAGGCTATCTGCGGTCCCACCCGGCCTCCGGGGTCCGTTCGCGTCGGGGGCGCGGCCCGTAAGGTCGCCGGCATGCGGAGCGGAACGCGGCCCCTCGTCCCGACCCTCGTTGCCACACTCGTGCTCACGCTCACCCCGGCCGGCGGGCTCGACGCCGCCGATGGACGGGCCGCCTCCCCGGCCACCGCGGCGCTCACGCC
>JACCUL010000499.1 GCA_013811855.1 Acidimicrobiia bacterium | reverse complement strand
GACGAGGAGGCCACGCCGGCGGCCCACAGCACGGTGCCGGCCGGGATCGTCCCGCCCGACGTCTCGACGCCGCCGCCGTCGATCGCCGTCACCTTGGTGTCGAGGCGAACCTCGACGCCGAGCCGTTCGAGTTGCGCCTTCGCCTTGGCCGGCAGTCGCCCGGGATAGGCCGCCAGCACCCGGTCGAGCCCCTCGACGAGCACGACCCGCGCCGAGCGGGGGTCGATGTGCCGGAAATCGCCGGCGAGCGTGCGGGTGGCGATCTCGACGATGGCGCCGGCGAGCTCGACCCCCGTCGGTCCGGCCCCGACGACGACGAACGTCAGCAGCCGCGCCCGTTCGGTCGGGTCGGCCGACCGCTCGGCGGCCTCGAAGGCCAGCAGCACGCGGCGGCGCATCTCCAGCGCGTCCTCGATCGACTTCAGGCCCGGCGCGTCGAGCTCCCACTCGGGGTGATCGAAGTACGAGTGGCCGGCGCCCGTCGCGACGACGAGCCAGTCGTAGGCGATCCGCTCCCCGTCGGTCAGCGCAACGTCGCGGGCGTCGAGGTCGATGTCGTCCACCTCGCCGAGGACGACGGAGACGTTGGCGTGGCGGCGCAGGATGCGCCGGATCGGGTAGGCGATGTCGCTCGGGTTGAGGGCGGCGGTGGCGACCTGGTACAGCAGCGGCTGGAACAGGTGGTGGTTGCGGCGGTCGATCACGACGACCTCGACGGGCAGCCGGGCCGCCCGCTTGGCTGCCTGCAGGCCGGCGAACCCGGCCCCGACGATGACGACCCGTGGGCTCACCGACCCATCATGTCGCCGCGTACGCGGCGACGAGCGCGGCACCGATCTCGGCCAGGTCCCGGCGCACCTCGGGCGGTCCGGTCACCTCGACCCGGCGGCCGTAGCCGGCGAGCTGGGCCGCGTCGCCGAGGTGGGCGAAGCCGATGGTCACGGCGTGGCGGCCGTCGTCGTCCAGCTCGCCGACCGCGAGGTTGGTGCCGAACTGCCCGCGCAGCCACCCGAGGACCCCGGGCTCGGCCCGGGCCTCCACCTGGTGCACGGTGCGCCGGGCGTCCATCTCCGCCACGACGCCTTGCCACGTCGTGGCCAGATCGAAGCCCTCCGGAACCTCGACCGGGTCGTCGGTCAGCTCGACCGACGACACCCGCCACACCCGGAACGTGCGCAGGCCGGTCGCCGTGCCACCGACCAGGTACCACGCCGCCCCCTTGGCGACGAGGCCGAGCGGGTGCACGATCCGCTCCGTCACGTTGCGCTCGCGGTCGGTGTAGCCGAGGCGGATCTGCATGCCCTGCACGACGGCCTGCTGCAGCGTCTCCAGGTGCGGCGGGGTGGCCGGGGCGCGACCGCCCCACCGGGCCGGATCGAGCACGACGGCGGAGGCGGCCTTCTCCGCCTCGGCCCGGAACGTCTCGGGCAGCGCCTGCACCAGCTTGCGCAGCGCCGCCTTGGCCGCCGGCGTCACGGCCGACGACGGCCCGGCGACAAGGAACAGCGTCCTGGCCTCGGTCGCGGTCAGCCCGCTGAGATCGGTCCGGGCCCCGCCGATGAGCGACCAGCCACCGTTGCGGCCGGGCTGGGAGTAGACGGGGATGCCGGCGATCGACAGCGCCTCCAGGTCCCGGCGGGCGGTGCGGATCGAGACCTCCAGCTCGTCGGCCACCTCGGCCGCGGTGACCCGGCCCCGCGACTGGAGGAAGAGGAGGGTGGCGACGAGTCGATCGGCCCGCATGGGCCTCATCCTCTCACCGAAAGTGGTCATCAGGTGACCATGTTCAGCGCGGATGATGGTTCGCATCCCACGCGACTGCCGACGCGAGCAGCAGCACTCGAGGCTGGGGGCGTCGTAACGATCCTGTCAAGATTGGATGCCCTCTCCGGTCAACAAACGGCCGGTGCGACGAGAAAGAGCACGGCGACGAGGCCCTGAGTGCCCCCCGAACGGGTGGTTCGGAGCCGTTTTCGTGTGACCGACGTCTCATTTGGATGACGGTTTGATTACATGCGCCTTCTGATGCACCTGCGAACCGCCCTCGTTGCGGCATCGGCGGTCGTCGTCGTGGCGGTCGGCTCGGGCAAGCCGACGGTCGATGCGACATCGACTCCGGATGCCCCCCCAAGTTCACCGATAGTCCATGTTCCCTCGGCCGCGCCCGCCGCGCCGGCCGCGGCGTCGGCGTCCCTACCGTTCAGCGATCCGCTGTGGTATCCGCTGCGCCGCAGCGACATGGACTTTTGGCGCCTGAAGCCACTTAGCGGGGCATTCTCCGGGATGGTCGCCTGCGTCGTGGACAACTGCCCGGACGGGCACGGCTACTGGGCGATCGACTTCATCGGCGACCGCGGCGACGCGGTGTACGCCGCCGGTTCCGGCATCCTCCACGTCGCTCCCGGCAACCGCGGCTGCCCCAAGGTGTGGATCGACCACGGTGGTGGTGTGCTGACCAAGTACCGCCACATGGACAGCATCGCCGCGCCCGACGGGGCGCTCGTCACGCCGGCCACCAAGATCGGCGAGATCGGCGACAAGAGTCTTGCCTGCAACGGCAGCGGTACCGTCAACTACCTGCACTTCGAGGTC
>JACCUL010000496.1 GCA_013811855.1 Acidimicrobiia bacterium | reverse complement strand
CCAGCAGCACCGGCGGCCGATCGGGGGCCCGCCGGCCGGCGATGCGGTACGGGAAGTCGGCCCGCACCGTCGTCCAGTCGGGCGCGACCCCGCGCTCGATCGCGACGAGGGTCGACTGCTGGCGACTGGCGCCGGCGCCCGGAAAGAGCACCAGCGTGCTCACGTGCGCAGCTCGGTGAGGATCTTGCGGGCCTCGGCGAGCTCGAACACGGCCGTGCTGGCCTGCGTCAGGTCGCCGCCGTGGTCGGGGTGCACCGTGCGCATCTTGGCCCGGAACTGGGCCGTGACCTCCTTCTTGCCGGGCAGCGCGGCCCCGGGCGGGAAGCCGAGCACGTCGAGGGCCCACGCTCGCGGGTCGGCCAGCGTCGTCAACGCCGTGGCGCTGGCGCCGGCGAGGTGGGCGATCAGCGGCTTGCCCACCGGACCGTGCCAACGCATCGCCTTGTGCAGCACGGGCGCCACGACGTGCCGACTGCTCTCCTGCAGCCGTTCCATGGCGTAGATGGCCCCGAGCACCTGGGCCATCGCCGTGCCCTTGGTGTGGAAGTCGAACGTCAGCTCCTCGCCCGTGCCCACCAGCCGGTGCGTCGACAGCGCCAGCCCGTGACGGTCGACCTGGAAGCGGTGCCGCAGACGGGGCTGCACGACCCGCCGGTCCCGGTCGACCTGGTCGATCAGCCGGTGGACGTCGGGCACCAGCTCGTCGGGGAGCTCGGCCACGTGGCCGGCCACGACGGCCCCGAGCAGCAGGCCACCGAACCCGGGCGCCGGGTCGACCGGCAGCACGAGGTTGCCGAGCGAGAGCCGCCGCGTCGGCGCCAGCGCCCGGGTGTGCCACACCTCCAGCTCGGCCAGGAGCATGATCAGACGTACTCGCGGACGAGCGAGCGGAGCTCCTGAGCAGCCCCGATCACGTCCGAAGGCTCCACGTCGGGATCGTCGGCGAGGGCGGACAGCTCGGTGGCGGCCTCGACCGCCTTGGCCCACCGGCCCACGGACACGCCGTACGGGGGCCGCCCGGCGTCGAGCACCGGGAGCAGCTCGGCGAGGTGCTCGGGAGCAACGATGTCGGCCGGATCCTTGGCCAGGCGGTCGGCGGCGGTGAAGAGCGACGACAGCGCGCCCTCCGGCGGCTCCGCCGGCAGCTCGGTCCCGGCGAGCACGAGCGAGCCCTGCTCGATGGCGTCGAGGAGCTCGTCCACCGTCGACTCGCTGTCGGTGGCGACGACGACCGCCGTGCCGTCCCAGCGATGCGGCACCTCGGCTTCGACGAGCGCCGCGGTCAGCGTCTGGCGGTCGACCGGCGGCCATTCGTCGAGGCCGTACTCGACGCCCGGATCGTCGTCGTCGAGGGCCACGGCGAACGGGCCGAGCAGCTGCTCCATGCGCCCGAACAGCTCGTCGGCCTCGGCCTCCAGCTCCTCGGGCACGACGACCTCGTCGCCGTCCCACATGTGGGCCAGCTCGGCCTCGGCCAGCGCCTCCGACAGCTCGGCCCGCTGGTCCACCGACCAGGCCGCCACGTCGTAGTGCACCTTGACCGTGTCGGGATCGTCCGGGTTCCAGTCGAGCACGAATGACGACGCTAACGGCCTCGGGACTCGACGACCCGGTGAAGGAAGGCGCCGATGACACGCAGCTCCTCCAACTTGTTCGCCGGCTGGCGGAAGCCGTGGCCCTCGCCGTCGAACAGGTGCAGCTCGACGTCGCGCCCCGCCGAGCGCAGCCTGCTGGCCAGCTCGATCGTGCCCTCGACGGGCACGACCGGGTCGTCCGTGCCGTGCAGCAGGAGCAGCGGGGCGTCGATGCGGTCGACGTAGGTCAGCGGCGACCGGGCGGCGTAGCGCTCCGTCTGCTCGAGCGGTCCGACGAGCGTGATCGTGTAGTGAGCCTCGAAGCGGTGGCTGTGGGCCGCCAGCTCGGCGAGGTCCGTCACGGGATACGCGGCGACCGCGCCTGCCACCCCGCCGGGATGGGCGGCCAGCACGCCGAGCAGCGTGAAACCGCCGGCCGACCCGCCCATCAGCACGGTCCGCTCCGGGGGCGCCCACCCCTCGGCTACGGCGTGCGCCAGCCACGCCACGGTGTCGATCACGTCGAGCTCTCCCCAGCGCCGGCGCAGCGCCTGCTGATACGCCCGCCCGTGACCCGTTGAGCCGCGGTGGTCCGGCACGAGCACGTCCCAGCCCTGGCCCATCCAGTACGCCAGATCGGGTCGGAACGTCACCGCCCACTGCGACGTCGGACCGCCGTGCAGCCACACCAGCAGCCGATCGGCACCGTCGCCGGACCGGTACCGGCGGGCGTGCAGCACGGTGCGGTCGTGGGCCAGCTCGACGAGCTCCGGCTCGGGCAGAACGGCGTGTTCCCACCCGAGCACCGGCCCGACGGCGATCGTCCGGCGCGCCCACGTGCTCGTGTCGTACACGACGACCTCCGTCGGCGTGCGGGCGCCCGAACGGAGGGCGGCCAGGCGATCGCCACGCCACGACAGCGCGCCGTGGACCCCGCGAGCGACCTCGCGGACCTCCCCGCCGGCGACGTCGACGACGCCCAGCCGACCGAAGCCCCGTTCGTTGCGGGTGAACGCCACGGCCGACCCGTCGGGCGCGATGGCGTAGGACGCCTGGCCCGGCCCCCACGACGGTTCGGCGTGCTCGAACGCCTCGTCGACGAGTGGGCGTTCGCCCCACCACACGTTGAGCCAGCCCGAGCCGTCGTGCACCGCCACGAGCGTGCCGTCGGGCGAGAACCGCGGCTGCTGGGCCGCGCCGTCGTCCGGTCGCCACGCCGTCGGCCACCCGCCGGCCAACGAGACGGTGACGATCTCGGCGCCGTCCCACGCCATGTCGGGCACGCGCCATGCCTGGTAGGCGACGGTCGTCCCGCTCGGGTCGACGACGGGGTCGAAGCAGAAGTCGTGGCCGCCGTCGTCGAGCCGGCGCGGCTCCCCGCCGGCCAGCGACGCCGTCCACACCTCGGCCTGGTCGACGAGATAGACGACGGCCGTGCCATCGGGCGTCATCGCCGGCGCCGCGCCGGCCCGCTCCGTCGACC
>JACCUL010000483.1 GCA_013811855.1 Acidimicrobiia bacterium | reverse complement strand
TCCGGTCGGCGGCCATCGTGTACTGGGTGAGGTCGTTGGTGCCGATCGACAGGAAGTCGACCACCTCGAGCATCCGGTGGGCGAGCAGCGCGGCGCTGGGGATCTCGACCATCACACCCGGCTTGAGCCCGCGGGCGCGCACCTTCTCGGCGAAGTCGGACGCCTCGGCAACGGTGGCCACCATCGGCGCCATCACCCACGTCACGGTGCCGGTGCGCTCGGCGGCGATCTTGATGCCGTCGAGCTGACGGTCCATCAGGCCGGGGTTGTCGAACGACAGTCGCAGCCCGCGCACCCCGAGGGCTGGGTTCTCCTCTCCGTCGTGCGTCGCAAAGGCGATCGGCTTGTCGGAGCCGGCGTCGAGGGTGCGTACGACGACCACGCGACCGTCGGCGTACGGCGAGAGCACGTCGGAGTAGATGTCGGCCTGCTCCTCGGCGCCCGGCTCGTCCTTGCGGTTGAGGAAGCAGAGTTCGGTGCGGAAGAGGCCCACGCCCTGGACCGGTTCGCTGCCGGCCTGGGCGGCCGTCGGGCCGTCGGCGACGTTGGCGAGCAGCTTGACGGGCATGCCGTCGGACGTGGCTGCCGGGCCGGTCCAGGCAGCCAGCGCGGCACGAGCCTGGCGGCTCTCCTCGACCCGACCGGCGGCCTGGTCTGGATCGGCACCGAGCTCGATCTCGCCCGTCTCACCGTCGACCACGAGGAACGTGCCGGCCACCAGCTCAGCCGCGCCGGCCACGCCCACCACGCACGGGATGCCGAGCTGGCGGGCGATGATCGCGGTGTGGCTGGTGGCACCGCCGCGCTCGGTGACGAGGGCGACGACCAGCTCGGGGTCGAGGCCCGCGGTGTCGGAGGGCGCGAGGTCCTCGGCGACGAGCACCGACGGCTCGGACGGGTCGGGCACACCGGGTGCGGGCTCGCCGACGATGTCGGCGACCAGGCGGCGCTCGATGTCTCGCAGGTCGGTGACCCGCTCGGCCATCAGCCCGCCCATCGTGGTGAAGACGCCGACGAACTTCTCGATGGCTGCCTGTACGGCCGCCACCAGGTCGGTGCCGCCGGCGATGTCCTTGCGCACCGCACTGCGCAACCCCTTGTCGTGGGCCAGACCGGCGCTGGCCGACAGCACCTCGGCCGCCGCACCGGTCGCCTGCTCCGCCTTGCGGGTGAACTCGTCGGCCACCCGGCCGGCCGCGACGTCGTACGCCGCGAGGGCCGCGTCGTCGTCGGCGAAATCAACGCGGCCGAAGCGGGTGATGGCCTCGGGCGAGACCTCGCCACGCACCAGGAGGGCGGGTCCGGCCCCCACGCCGGGAACGACCGGGGTGCCGCGCAGGATGGAGTCGGCTGCTCTGCTCGAGGACACAGTCATGCGACACACCGTATTCCACTCAATGCTTGACAATCAACACATCCGGCTATAAAACAACACATACACAGATTTCGATCGGGAGGCATCGCGCCGTGTACGCCGAAGAGCGACAACAGTCCATTGCCCAGCTGGTCAGCCAGCACGGGCGGCTGTCCGTGGCACAGCTCGCCGACAAGTTCGGGGTGACCACCGAGACCGTCCGCCGCGACCTCTCCGCGCTCGATCGCATCGGCCTGGTCCGAAGGGTCCACGGCGGTGCGGTGCCGATGAGCGCGGTGACCGCGATCGAGTTCGGCCTCGGCGAGCGCGACCAGGCCAACACGTCCGCGAAGGACGCCATCGCGGCCGCGGCCGTGGCCCTGCTGCCGCCGCCCGGGTCGATGGTGATCATCGATGCCGGTACGACGACCGCCCGGCTCGCCTCCGTGCTCCCCCGCGACCACCGGCTCACCGTCGTCACCCATGCGGTCACCATCGCCACCCGCCTGGCCGGGCTGCCGCACATCGAGCTCTACGTGCTGCCGGGCCGGGTGCGCCCGACCACGCATGCGGCGGTCGGCGCCGACACGGTCGCCGCACTGGCCGACCTGCGCGCCGACGTCGCCTACGTCGCCACCAACGGCCTCAGCGAGCACGGCCTCACCACGCCGGACCGCGACGAGGCGGCCACCAAGCGCGCCATCGTGGCCGCTGCGCGCCGCACCATCGTCGTCACCGACTCCAGCAAGATCGGCGTCGAGGCCCCCCTGCGGTTCGCCGCGTTGAGCGACATCGACACGCTCGTCACCGACGCCGGCATCTCGTCGGCCGACCGCACGCTGATCGAGCGGGCCGGTGTCGAGGTGGTGGTCGCATGATCCTCACCCTCACGCCCAACCCCAGCATCGACCGCACCATCGCCCTGGCCGGCGAGCTGACGCGCGGCCAGGTGCAGCGCGTCGCGTCGGTCACCGCCCAGGGTGGCGGCAAGGGCGTCAACATCTCGCGGGCCTCGGTCGCCGCGGGCATCCCCACTGTGGCCGTGCTGCCGGCCGCGAAGGACGACCCCTTCGTCATCGAGCTGCTGACCGCCGGCATCGACTGCAAGCCGGTGCTGCCGGCCGGCGGTGTGCGCACCAACCTGACCATCACCGAGCCCGACGGCACCACCACCAAGCTCAACTCCCCCGGCGCCACCGTGGCTCGGCAGCACCTCGACGCCATGACCTCGACGCTGCTGGCCCGCGCGGCCACCAGCGACTGGACCGTGCTCGCCGGGTCTCTCGCGGACGGCACCCCCGACGACTTCTACGCCGATCTCGTACGCCGCCTCCTCGACTGCCCGAGCAAGGTGGCCGTCGACACCAGCGGGCGACCGCTTGCTGCCCTGGTCGACGCGCTGCCCGCCTCGGCGCCCGACCTGATGAAGCCCAACGGCGAGGAGCTCGCGTCGTTCACCGGCGCCGACGCCGACACCCTCGAGTCCGACCCGGCTGCCACGGCTGCTGCTGCGCGCACCCTGATCGACCGCGGCGTCGGCGCGGTGCTGGCCACCCTCGGCGCCGGCGGCGCCGTACTCGTCACCGCCGATGGCGCCTGGCACGCGACGCCTCCGCCCACGACCGTCGTCAGCACCGTCGGTGCCGGCGACTCCAGCCTGTTCGGCTACATCCTCGGCGACATCCGCGGGCTCACTCCGCCCGAACGCCTCGCACTCGCAGTCGCCTACGGCAGCGCCGCCGCAGCACTGCCCGGCACCACCATCCCCGGTCCGGACGACGTACGACCCGCCCTGGTCGCCGTACGCCAGCTCGACCTCATCGCAAGGGAACTCACATGAGCGAACTGATCACCACGGCGCTCGTCCGGCTCGATGCGGACCTGGGCGCCGACAAGATCGCCACCATCCGTGGCCTGGCCGACGTGGTCGCCCGGGCCGGCCGGGCCGACGACGTCGACGAGATCGTCAAGGACACCCTCGCCCGCGAGGAAACCTCGGCCACCGGCCTGCCCGGCGGCATCGCGATCCCACACTGCCGCACCGCCGGAGTCAGCGAACCCACCCTGGCGTTCGCGCGCCTCTCCCCGCCGGTCGACTTCGGCGCCAAGGACGGCCCGGCCGACCTCGCCTTCCTCATCACCGCGCCGGCCGGAGGCGACCAGACCCACCTCCAGCTGCTCACCAAGCTGGCGCGGG
>JACCUL010000474.1 GCA_013811855.1 Acidimicrobiia bacterium | reverse complement strand
CGTCGCCGCCGATCACGTCTAAGACGACGTCGACGCCGACATCGACGCCGGTCGGCTGTCCGTGCGCCTCCAGCCCGTCGCGCAGCGCCGTCGGCCAGTCGGCCGGCGAGCGCTCCAGCACGAGGTCCGCGCCGAGCGACCGACAGGCGTCGGCCTTGCCGGCCGAGCACGTCACGGCCACGTGGGCACCGATCGCCCGAGCGATCTGGATGGCCGCGGTCCCGACGCCCGATGCGCCGGCATGGACGAGCGCCCATCGCCCACTCGTCAGCCCGGCCTGCACCACGAGGGCATCCCACGCCGTGATGAACACCTCGGGGATCGCCGCCGCATCCTCCAGCGGCACGGTCGGCGGCACGGTCAGCGCGGCGCGGGCATGGGTCACGAGCTGCTCGGCGTAGCAGCCGCCGGCCTCGATCCCCATGACGTGGTCGCCGACGGTCCAGCCACTCACGCGCCCGCCGAGGGCCGCGACGGTGCCGGCGTACTCGAGCCCGGGGATCTCGGGCTGCACCTGACGCGGATCGGGGTACCGGCCGAGCCGCTGGAGGACATCGGCCCGGTTGACCGCCGTGTGGTGGACGTCGACGAGGATCTCGTCGGGCCCCGGAACGGGCGGATCGACTTCGCTGACGGTCAGGACCTCCGGCCCGCCGTGCTCGGTGAGGACAATCGCACGCATCAGCCGTCCCGAACCGCGTCGTTCAGAGGTGGATGGCCGGGTTCGGCACGCCGGCGCCGCCGGGCGCTTCGGCGGCCGCGCTGGGCACGTCGACGAAGAGCCGCTGGCGGTAGTACCGCAGCTCGTCGATGGAGTCCCTGATGTCGTCGAGGGCGCGGTGTTGGCCGACCTTCTGCGGGCGGGCTTGGGCGATCTTCGGGTACCAGCGGCGCGCCAACTCCTTGACCGTCGACACGTCGATCGACCGGTAGTGCAAGTACTCCTCGATCTCCGGGAGGTAGCGGGCGAGGAAGCGGCGGTCGGTCCCGATCGAGTTGCCGCACAGCGGGACGGAGCGGGTTCTCGGGCAGTGCTCGCGGATGAACGCCAGGGTGGCGACGCCGGCGTCCTCCAGCGTCACGGTCGACTCCTTGATCGCCTGCAGCAGGCCCGACCGCGTGTGCATCTCGAAGACGAACGGGTCCATCGCCGCGAGGACCTCGTCGGGCTGTTTGATCACCAGGTCGGGACCTTCGGCGACCACGGTCAGCTCGTCATCCGTCACGATCGTGGCGATCTCCACGATGACATCGGTGGCGTGGTCGAGCCCCGTCATCTCGAGGTCCATCCACACCAGCACCCCACGACCCTATGCGGGATAGCCGTCGGAACGGACCCGCCACCCCGCGACCTCATGGGGCGAGACGTTCCACCAGCCATCCGGGGCCGGGCCCAGCGCGGCGGTAGCGGAGGCGATCGTGGAGGCGGTTCGGGCGGCCCTGCCAGAACTCGGCCTCCTCGACCACCAGCCGGTACCCGCCCCAGAACGGTGGCCGCCGGATCTCCGCGCCGTCGAACCGCACGGTCACCGCGTCGACCAACCGGTCGAGCGTGGTGCGGTCGGCGATCGGCTGGCTCTGCGGCGACGCCCACGCACCGATCTGGCTGGCTCGCGGCCGGCTGGCGAAGTAGGCGTCGCTCGTCGCGGCGTCGATCGGCTCGACCGGCCCACGCACCCGGACCTGACGGTGCAGGTCGAGCCAGGCGAACAGCCCGGAGGCGAGCGGGCGGGCGGCGAGCTGCCGTCCCTTCGTGCTGTCCGTGTTGGTGTGGAACACGAGGCCCCGATCGTCCTGATCACGCACGAGGACGAAGCGGGCGTCAGCGCCGCCGTCGTCGGCGACGGTCGACACGACCATGGCGTTCGGCTCGGTGACGCCGGCGGCACTCGCATCGGCGTACCAGCGGCTCCACTGGGTCAACGGGTCGGCGGTGACGTCACCGACGTCGAGCCCGGCCGCTTCGTACTGGACCCGGCGCGAGGCCAGCTCCTCGCGACGGTCG
>JACCUL010000422.1 GCA_013811855.1 Acidimicrobiia bacterium | reverse complement strand
GACGAGGTGTGTGCAGGGTTTTCCTGACGAACTCGCTTCCAGAACCGCCGGAGGTCAGCCTTGGACGGAGGCCTTCGGCCGGCGCAGTCACTGATCCCGGGCGGCATCATCGCCGCTGTCGGGGAGGGTGGGATGGTCGGTTGGGTAGACCCGCGCGAACCCGTAGACCGTGTCGCCGGAGCGAGGCAGCTGGGCGAACTCCTGGGCGAGCGAGCGGACCTGCCCCCAGCACTCGCTGGCGCGTTCGCGCGGGATCCGGACGTGGCGAAGGATGGTGCGCAGGTCGTCGGCCTCGGGCGCGGGAACGGCTTCGGCCGCCGCCACGGACAGCGCGTTGACGCACACGATCGCTGGGGTGTCACCGGGCTGGTTGACGACGCCCACGCGGAAGAGCCGGGCGGTGCGGCCGTATTGGCGCTCGTCGATAGCCCGCACCCGCCGGGTGCGCACGACACGGAGCATCCCCGCAGCCACGAGGACGTTCACGTGGTGGGCCACGGTGCTCTTCGGGCGGCGCACCGCGGACGCCAGCTCGCTGACGGTGGCAGCCCGCTCGAGCAGGAGGTCCAGGAGCGTCGACCGCAGCGGATCCGCCATCGCGGCCTATGTCGCCATCGCCGTGTACGACTCGGTCATCGCCGTGAAAGGCGGTTACGAGCCGTTCGCCGTCGACGTCGACGCGCCGTGGGACGCGTCGGCCGCGGCGGCCGTGGCCGCGGCCGCCCACCGTGTGCTGGCCCACCACCTGGAGGCCCAAGCGGCCACGATCCTCGATCCGGCCTACGAGGCGTCACTGGCCACGATCCCCAACGGCTTCGCCAAACGTCTCGGCGTCGCCGTCGGCGAGCACGTCGCGGCCCGCCTCATCGCCCGACGCGCCGACGACGGCTTCCGGGCGCCGGTGACCTACACCCCACCGGAGCCGCCGATCCCCGGCGTGTGGATCCCAACCGCGCCGACACCACCGATCGGTGCGTACCTCGGGCTGATGGAGCCGTTCAGCCTCCGCGCGCCCAACCAGTTCCGACCGGACGGACCCCCGGCGCTGCCCACCAGGCAGTGGGCCCGCGAATACAACGAGGTCCAAGCGATCGGGTCGATCACGAGCACCACGCGCACCGCCGATCAGACCCTGGCCGCCAGGTTCTGGGCCGAGCCGCCAGTGCAGCAGGCCCGCGGCTCGTTCCGCAGGTTCGTGGACGATCACGACCTCGACATCGTCGAGGCCTCACGGTTCATGGCGATGGTCTCAGTGACCTACGCCGACGCCCTCATCGCCTGCTTCGACGCCAAGTACCACTACGCGTACTGGCGACCAGTCACCGCCATCCACGCCGGCGACACCGACGGCAACGCCGCCACCATCGCCGACCCGGCATGGTCCCCGCTGCTGGCGGGCACGCCGAACCACCCCGAATACCCCAGCGCCCACTCCTGCATCACACCCACTGCGGGACGCGTCATCGCCAGATTCCTCGGGACCCGCCGGATCGACTTCACCGTCCCCAGCCTGACCGGCCTCGGCGACCGCCACTTCACCCGTCCCCGCGACCTGACCTACGAGGTCGGCAACGCCCGCATCTGGGGAGGTACCACTACCGCTCCGCCATCGAGGATGGGACCATGATCGCCAGGCACGTCGCCCGCTGGGTCGGCCGCCACCACTTCCAACCCGAAGCATGACCCATCAACCGACCGAGCGCGGTGAGCCTCACTCCGCCGTCGGTCCCGAGAAGCGCGGCGGGCGCTTCTCGGTGTGGCTGGCCACGCCCTCGACCACGTCGGGGCCGCCGAAGCCGTAGAACTCGTAGGCCAAGCTGGCGTCGAAGATGCCCGACTGCGCCCGATACCAGTTGTTCAACGTCTGCTTCGTGTAACGGATGGCGGCCTGGGCGCCCGCAGCCAACGTCGTGGCCACCTCGAGCGCCCGGTCGTGCACGACGTCGTCGTCGACGCACAACGAGACCAGCCCGATGCGCTCAGCCTCCTCGCCGGTCAACGCCTCGCAGGTGAGCAGGTAGTACTTGGCCTTGGCCATCCCGCACAAGAGCGGCCAGCAGATCGCCGCGTGATCGCCGGCGGCGACGCCGAGGCGGGTATGGCCGTCGATGATGCGAGCCGTTCTGGCGGCGACCGAGACGTCGGCGAGCAGGGCGGCCACCAGCCCGGCCCCCACCGCTGGTCCATGGATCGCCGACACGATCGGCTTGGAGCAGTTGATGACATTGAACACGAGGTCCCGGGCCTCACGCAGCACCGCCGTGCGCGTCGCGTAGTCGTCGATCATCGACCCGACGAGGTCGAAACTGCCCCCGGCCGAGAACGCCCGCCCAGCGCCCTGCAGCACGGCGACGCGCACGTCGCGGTCGCGGTCGATCACCGTCCAGACGTCGGCGAGCTGGCGGTGCATCGCCGGGTTCACCGCGTTCAGGCCGGGGGCATCGAGCGTGATCCGCAGGACGTGGTCCGCCGGCCGATCGAAGTGCAGGTCGGTGAAGAGGTCGTAGCGATCGGGCATGAGACACAGTGTCGCGCCAGTGTTCCCCGGCCCGACTTGGGCGACGTGCTCGCGGTTGTTGGCGCGATCTCGTCAGGTCCGCCCTGCATAGACCTCGTCAGAACCTGCAGGGGCCGCGGGCACCAGAGCACCGAACCCTCTCAGGCGGCGACCAGCATCGAAGCGACGATGGCGTCGAGGCCTGCCTGCCCGGGTTGGGGAACGACGGGACCGCGAGGAACGGCGCGCAGCAGCTCGATCGCCCGGTCGATGTGAGCGCCTTCGTAGACCGGTCCATGGGTCTGCGCCCACGTCGTGATCCCGAGGTCCGCGATCCGCGTCACCTCGGCCTGGTGCTTGGCGTCGTCGACCAGCGCGATCCACGGGCTGATCCAGCCGTGGGCGACGACGAAACTGGCGGCGAGCTCGTCGGCCGGCATCTCGTCGGCGTGCACGACCGCCTCGGGCCCGAGCGCGGCGCCGAGGTCGCCGGCCCAGAACAGCCCGGTGCTCGGGTCGAACACGGCTCGGGTGGCCGGGCTGTCGTAGATCGGGGGCCGTTGGAACACGAGGGTCCGGTCGCCGATGTCGAGACTGTCGCCGCTGACGACCCAGCTCATGCGACGCGGGTCGAGCTCGATCGATCCGACGAGCCGTTCGGTCATCCACCACGAGGCGACCACGGTGGCGTTGGGGAAGTGCTCGACGGCGGCTTCGAGGCTGCCGGTGTGGTCGTGGTCGTCGTGGCTGAGTACGTTCCAGCGGACGTCGTCGGGGTCGACGACGGTGCTGACGGCATCGAGCCAACCCTGGCGATCGGCAGGTACGCCGGTGTCGAACACGACCGGCTGGCGGCTGGCGAGCACCATCGTGTTCATGTGCACACCGACGGGCGCGCCGTGCTCGTTCCAGAAGCTCTGGATGAGGTGCGCCTCCGCGGTGATCTGAACGGGACGGATGAACTGGTTCATGGCAGGTGCTCCTTGTTGAGGTGAACACCCGCACGGACGGTCGTATCGACGCCGTGGTCTCAATCTGCGTCCGTTACCCGATGGCGTCGTCAGCAGCGTGCCAGGCGACGCGTCAGGTCGACGGTTTCGTGGCTTTGACGATGGCGCTGTGGACGCCGTCGCCGACCTGGTTCGTGAACGTGATCGACACGTCGACAAAGCCGGCGTCCCGCAGGCCCTGCGTGTAGTCGGTGACCGGAAGGGCACCGGCGATGCAGCCGACGTAGGAGCCACGTTCAGCGCGCTCGTCCTCGGTGAGGCGGTCCTCAGTGACGACGTCGCTGATCCCGATCCGTCCTCCCGGTCGCAGCACGCGGACCATCTCGGCGAACACCGCGGGCTTGTCGGGGGAGAGGTTGATCACGCAATTGGAGATGACCACGTCGATCGAGGCGTCGGGGAGCGGGACGTCCTCCATTCGACCGTGGAGGAACTCGACGTTGGCGGCGCCGGCGTCGTCAGCGTTCCGGCGGGCGAGGTCGAGCATCTCGTCGGTCATGTCGAGCCCAAAGGCGTGACCGGTCGGCCCGACGCGCTTGGCGGAGAGCAGCACATCGATCCCGCCGCCTGACCCGAGGTCGAGAACGGTTTCACCCGGATGGAGGTCGGCAACGGCGATCGGGTTACCGCAGCCGATGCTGGCCAGCGCGGCGGCGTCGGGGAGGTCGCCGAGATCGTCGTAGTTGGCGGCCCCGAACCCGACGGCGTCCGGACCGCAACAAGCGGCCTGTCCCGAGTCTGCGGTGCGGGCTGCCGCTGCGTAGTAGTCGCGTACCTCGTCGTAGATGCGGTTTGGAGTGGTGCTCATCGCGTTGCCTTTCGTCTCGGCTTTCTCGCCGCCGGGTTGCCCGTCAGCGTCTCGCACTGGGCGGCAGTTGGGGCACGGCCCATCACGAGTTCGGCCGCTGTGGGCCATCTCTATCTCATCTATGATCGACGATAATCGATGGGAGAACGGGAGTGCAACTGACGATCGATCGACTTCTCAGGTCACGACGGCGGCGGGCAGCCGCAGCCGTCGGCGCGCAGGTGGAAATCGACGAGTTCGCCGCGGCTGTCGGTGGTGACGTCGCAGCACTGCTTGACGAGGGTGGCGAAGTGGCGCCGTCCGCGTTGCACCCGGGACTTCATGCCGGATAGCGAGATGCCCTCGATCCGCGCTGCGTCGCCCTGGCTGTGACCTTCGAAGTCGGTCAGCTCCAGCGCCCGCCGGTAGTCGGCGGGCAGGGCATCGACCAGCGGACGAATGCACGCGGCGAGCTCCGACAGGGTCGCCTGTTGGTCGTCCAGCCACGCATCGGCGCTCGGGTCGCTGACCGGTTCCAGATCGGCGCCGAGCACCTCTCGTCGCCGGCCGGTGCGGCGGTAGTGATCGGTGATCGCGTTGCGAGCGATCGGGAACACCCATGCAGTCAAACGTTCACGGTCGTCGAGCGACCCGAGGTGCTGGTGGATGCGCAGCATCACGTCGGCGACGACGTCGTCGCCCCTGGTGCGGGTCGTTGATCCGGCGCCGCACGAAGCGTTCCATCGACGCGCCGACCTCGGCCCAGATCGTCTCGAGATCGGGCACTCGCCGCGTTCATCGGCAGTTCCAGCCAAGTGATGGGCGACATCGCTCGCGTGACGGAACTCGGCGCCACCGAGATGATCCTCGACTTCCACGCAACCGCCCGCAGCGTCGACGAAGTCGTCGACTCCGCGCTGTGTCTCACGGAACGCACCCTCCTCGCGGCCTGAAGTTCGGACAGGGCGTGCTGAACCACAACCGACGTGCCCCTTGACCTTCAAGTATGGATGAAGGTTTATCGTGGCGACAATGAGCACGGGTCTGAAGATCAAGGAGGTCGCGGACGCAAGCGGCTTCACGCCGGCAACGTTGCGCTATTACGAACAGATCGGCCTGTTGCCGGAGGCGTCGCGCACTCCGGCCGGGTATCGGGTGTACGACCGGCGCACGCTGGAGCGGCTCGCCTTCATCGCTCGCGCCAAGCAGCTCGGCTGCACGCTCGAGGAGATCACCGGTTTGACCACGGCGTGGGACGGTGGACAATGCGGCCCGATCCAGGATCAGCTGCGTCAGCTTGTGGCAGGAAAGATCGCCGCCGCCCAGAACCAGATCGCCGAATTGATGACGTTCACGAGCGAACTGCAACAGGCGACGACGGCGCTCGAGCGTCACCGCCCGGACGGTGCCTGCGACGCGAACTGCGGCTGTGTCGGCGATCCCGACGACACACAAGCCATCGCGGCCACGATCCAGGCTGTCGGCTTGTCGACCAAAGCGGCGCTGGCCGGCGAGCCGGCGATCGCCTGCACCCTCTCGGCAGGGTCGATGAAAGGTCGGATCGCGGACTGGCAATCGCTGCTCGCGCACGTCGAGGGGCGCGAACCGATCGACGGTGGCGTCCGATCCGTGTTCGCTTCGTCGGTGCCCACCGACGATCTGATCCGGCTGGTCGCCGCTGAACAGAACTGCTGCCAGTTCTTCCGGTTCGCGATCACCGTCGACACCCGCGGCGTCGCCCTCGAAGTGCGGGCACCCGAGGACGCACTCTCGATCGTCGAGTCGATGTTCGGGGCTCCGTCATGACTGCCAAGAAGGAGAACGCAACGATCATCGGTGTCGGAGTGGCGGCATGCGCCGTGTGCTGTGCGGGGCCGATCCTTGGCATCCTTGTTGCGATCGGGTTCGGCACTGCCGCCGGGTTCGCACTGTTCGGGACCATCGCCATCCTCATCGGTGCCGCAGTGACCGCATCTGTGCTCGTCCGCCGCCGACGGCGTGCGGTCAGCTGCGCACCGATCGAGGCACAGGGACCGGTGCCGGTCGAGCTCACCGACGTGCAGGCACGATCATGAAAATCGCCGAACTCACCCGCCTACGTTGGCTGCTGGGCACTCTGTTGATCGTCGCCGCGGCTCTGTTCGCGATCGGCGTCGCGACTGAAGGTGACAATCAGCACGATGTCGTCGCATCAGTCGAGTCCGGTGAACACAATGAAGCCACCGAACAGGCCGAGCAGAACGAACGGGCCGAAGTAGATGAGTTCGGCGGCGAAGCGATCCTCGGGATCAACCTCGAGTCGACCCCGCTCGTCGTTCTCGCCGTCATCATCTCGCTTGCGCTGGCGGCAGCCACGTGGAGATCCGACCATCGGCTGATCCTGCTCGTGACAGCGTTGTTCGCTGCTGCGTTCGCGGTGCTCGATGTGGCCGAGTTGTCCCACCAGATCAAAGAGTCAGCAACCACGATCGCAGCTATCGCGGCGATCATCGCCGTTCTGCACGCTGCTTCGGCGTTCCTCGCGGAGCAACGTCGTGCCCCTACGCCGTGAGCGAAACACACCGAAACAGTGCCGGCGGACGTCGTCGCTCGTGTCGTACCGATCCTGGTCGGGAGAGCACACCTGTCCCGAATCGGTACTGAAATGCGTGACGGGGAGACGTTCCTCGGCGCAACGACCGATTTGGTCATGCTGACCGACCCCACACCTTATTCAGTGTTTTACAGAAAGTCTGAATAAGACGGGTTAGAGTTCAGCCCATGGAAGAGCCACGACACTCGGTGGGGGCTCCTTCGGGGCTTCGGTCGGCTCGATCGGAGCCCGCGGCGGCCTCGAGCGGCGCGCGTTCCGATCCTGCTACGCCTACGAGCTGGCCGCCCGTCGAGTACGAGGACCATGAGTGGGTCGGCTCGATCGATGTGCCTCGTCGCTGGAGTTCGACTTTCTCGGGCCCGTACCGGTCCGCTGTCGTTCCTGAGATCGCGGTGCTCGATCCGGTGCTGCCGGCGGCGACCGCGGCACTCGCGGACGAGGCCACCGCCGAGCTTGCGCGCTTCGATGCCGAGATGGGATCCGAGATTGCTCCATTCGGGGCGATCCTGTTGCGCTCGGAGTCGGCCGCGTCCTCTCGCATCGAGAACCTGACCGCTTCGGCACGATCGATCGCGCTCGCTGAGCTGGGTGACACGTCCAAGCGCAACGCCACCGAGATCGTCGCCAACACGAACGCGATGACCGCGGCGATCGCACTCGCAGACCGACTCGATGCAGCGGCGATCCTCGCCATGCACGCCGTGCTGCTCGACGAGCACGCCCCGACGATCGCCGGGAAGTGGCGCACCGCGCAGGTGTGGATCGGATCGAGCAGTTACGGGCCCCAAACCGCGAGTTTCGTCCCGCCGCAGCACACGCGGGTCGCGGCCGCGATCGACGACCTCGTGCGGTTCATGCAGCGCGACGACCTTCCGGTGTTGCCGCAGGCGGCGATCGCTCACGCCCAGTTCGAGACGATCCACCCGTTCCCCGACGGCAACGGCCGAACCGGTCGCGCTCTCGTGCACTGCTTGCTGCGCGGCAAGCGCCTCACGCGCCAGGTGACCGTCCCGGTCTCGGCCGGCCTGTTGACCGACACCGACCGCTACTTCGACGCGCTCACTGCCTACCGCGCCGGAGACATCCAGCCGATCGTGGAGCGCTTCGCGGGGGCGAGCTTCGACAGCGTCGTCAACGGGCGCCAGCTCGTCGCCGAGCTTCGCGCCATCCGCGACGCATGGAGCGACTCGATCACGAGCCGACGCCAGGCGATCGTCTGGCGAGCACTTGACGTCGTCCTTCAACATCCGGTGCTCGACAACGCACTCGTGCAGCGCGAGCTGGATGTCTCGGCGATGGGAGCTGAAGCGGCGATCACCGAGCTCGTCGAAGTCGGGGCGCTGCGAGAGATCACCGGTGGCCGACGCAACCGGCGATATGCCGCGGTCCCGGTGCTCGCAGCGCTCGACGCCTTCGCCGAACGCGCCGGGCGCCGGGCGCCATGACCGCGCGAGATCGTCGTCGACCCAGTCGGCTCAGCCAGCTGTAGTCAGCCTTGCTGGCGCCTTTCGAAGAGCAAGGCCTAAGCGTGTCCCGAGGTGCACGAAAGGTGCCAGAACACACGCGCACGGGATCACACGGCTCTGCACTCGATGGAGACCGTGGACTGCAGTCGCAGATCAGACCCGAATTTGGCGGGTGCCTCGCGAATCACCAGGTAGACGGGTAGGCGTCGGGAAGTGTTTCCACTACATCGAGTCGATTCGAGTGAGTCGGGTGCTCAACGCGAGGGAATCGCGGCCTCGGGTCACGGAGCGGACTTCGACCAGGTCAACCGCACCCTCCGAAGCGACGAACGCATTGGCGTGCTCCGCAAGCTGACGTACCGACCGGGACGAGGCGCTTTCTCGCATCACCTCCGAGTATGTGGGATTTCGGCGCTCAAGTGGTGGATTGTGTCGCCCCTACATTGGGCGGCCGAATTGAAGTGGTTCTCGGCATAGCGCCTGTTCACAGGGTCGCCGTGCTCGGCGAGGAACGTTGACCCGCCAAATTCGGGTGAGACGGCACAGCGCGAACCACCGGTCTTCGACGGCCCTTGTACATCACCGCACGCCATCAGGTCGGGTCGCGGGTTGTCGGTCATCTTGCGCCGCACGCCCTGTTCACGCCCTCGCGGACCCCTTCGGCCTGAGTGCATATGCCCTGAGCTGGGCATACGCACCTCACAAGCGGTGGAGCTGGGGGGAATCGAACCCCCGTCCATCAGCCGGTGGACGAACCTGCTACGACCATTCCCGTCTTCGAGGCTGACGCTGCCTCACCGGCGGGTCGGTTGACCACCCCACCTCACGGCGAGGTGATCGACGCCCGGTCTTTGCCGAGGGTCAGCCGTCTTTCCGGCCGTCAGTGGTCTTTCCCACCGTCATCTCCCGCTTCTGTTGCCGGGCTGCGGGTGACCGGCCCCGTGCGACATTTCTGCTCACGATGACTCTTCGCTCACCTGATCAGATCAGGCGGCGAGAGCGAACTGCTCATCGGCAATTCTTGTTCGTGCCCCGTTTTACGAGTCTGAGCAACTCGGGTCGCATGCCCGCCCCTCGTCACTGACGTCGAAACCTGTCAGCCCCGTGTGGCGTATAGCTCAGCCATCCTAGCGTCGCCCGCCGCCTCCGCCATCTGGGCGCGGTCGTTCCCATCCTCGGTTCTGGGCGCGCTCAGTCCCGGATCCGGAACTGCGCGCACCCAGATGCCGGCCACCGTCGCGCCGGGCCGTACGATCGGCGCCATCGACACCCCCACCGACTCCTTCGCCGCCACCAGGAACTCGCTGCACGCGGTCGCCGAGCACGTGCTGGCGGCGGCCCGCCACGCGGCGACCGGGCGCATCGGGCTGCGCGCCGTGCCCGGTGGGTTCGGCACGCCTACGTTCCCACACGGCGACGGCGTGCGGGCGCTGTGGGTCGTCGGCACCACGGTGCAGGTGCGCGACGACCAAGCCGTCGTCGCGCACGCACCCCTCACGACAATGCGGGCCGCCGGTGAGCTGGCCGGTATCGAGCCCGGCGCACCGTCCGCCGTGTACGAGCCGGTCACCGAGCTCGACCTCGACAGGTCGTTGGCCGCCGACCCGACCGCGGCGGCGACGATCGCCGAGTGGTTCGCCCTCTGCGACGCCGCGCTCCTGGAGCTCGTCTCCGACGTCGGCGCCACCGCGGCCGCTGTGCAGCTGTGGCCGGAGCACTTCGACCTGGCCACGACGATCGACAAGGTCAACTACGGCGGCTCACCCGGCGATGTCGACCATCCAGAGCCGTACCTTTACGTCGGTCCGCACGCCGTGCCCGACGGACCGTTCTGGAACGAGCCCTTCGGGGCCAGCCGTTCGCGGAGCGAGATCCCCGACGCCGCCGCCGCGCTGTCGTTCTTCCGCGACGGACGGGCCGCCGTGAACCGCTAGCGCGTCGAGCTACGCGACGGCGAACGACACCCCGACGGCGATCGCCATCACGGCGATCGGCGCGACGTACGTGGCCCAGACCGGCACGCCCTTCCACGTCGGCGCCAGCACGACGGCCCCGGCGAGGCCGCCGGCGACGATGCCGCCGAGGTGGCCGCCGATCGAGATGCCGGGGAGCGTGAACGTGATGAACAGGTTGATCAAGAGCACCGAGCCGATGCCGGTGGAGAACGGGTTGACGCCGCGCAGGTGCATGCCGATGGCCGCCGCTCCCATCAGGCCGAACACGGCCCCCGAGGCGCCGCCATGGAACTCGCCCGGTTGGAGGATGAGCGCGCCGGCGGACCCGCCGAGCAGCGCGGCGACGTACAGCAGGGCGAAGCGCACCCGGCCGATCGCCGGCTCGAGCAGCTGGCCGAGCTGGAACAGCAGCAGCATGTTGAAAGCGATGTGGATGATGCCGAAGTGCAGGAAGCCCGACGTGATCAGCCGCCACCACTCGCCCTGCTCGATGGCGACACCGAACAACCCGAGGTCGAACTGCTCCCGCGTGACCCCTTGGCGTCCGCTGATGCTCGACGAGTCCTCGATGGCGATCCAGACGAAGACGGCGATGTTGATCGCCATCACTGCGTACGTGACGAGCGTGATCTGGCGGGCGTTCCAGTAGTGGGCCCGCGCGCTGATCGTCGGGCGGGACGCCTTGGCGCATTCGAGGCAGTGGCTGCCGACGGCCGCTTGGACGAGGCACTCGGTGCAGGCCGGCCGCCCGCAGCGGGTGCAGCGGCGCCCGGCTTCTCGGCCGGGATGGCGATAGCAGGCCGTGGTGGTCGGGCCGGGCGGCTGGGGAAGGGTCACTGCGGCGACCTCGCGACCTTGCGAGCGACGGACCGCCAGCGGAGGAGTGGACACCTTCGGCCTGCGTGGCCGGGGAACGCAGTGAACGTCATCAGCCGGCCCGCTGGTAGGACCCGGTGGCCTCGGCGGTACCGAGCACGGCGGTGGCGATCGCCGGGAGCAGTTCGTCGACCGTGAAGCCGTCGGCCATTGCGGAGGGCGCGCTCAACGCGTAGAGCGTGAAGCGGTACGTGTGGGGTCCGTCGTCGGCCGGCGGGCACGGGCCGGCCCATCCCATGTCGCCGGTGTCGTTCACGCCGAGCACGGAGTTCGTGATCTCGCCACCCTCACCGACCTCGCCGGCCATGGCCGGGATGCCGGCGGCGGCGAAGTGGACGTAATCGTCGGCGTCGTCGTCGGTCACGACGAGCGCCATCTCGACCGAGCCCGGCGGCGGCGCCGTCCACTGCATCGTCGGCGACCGGTTCTCGTCGTCGCAGGTGAATCGGGTCGCGATCGCCTCCCCCTCGCCCCACGGCAGGACCAGCGCGAACGCCGACCGCTCCGTCGTGCTCGGCGGAGGCAACGTGCCGTCAGGGGGCAGGGTGACCCTCGGCGCCGATTCGGCGGCGGTCGCCGGGGCCACGGTCGAGGCGCCCTGCCCGGCGTCTGGGGGGAGCGCCGGGGGCGCCGTCGTGGTGGTCGTCGTCGTCGGCTGGTCGGCTCGCTGGTCGGACGTCGGCGCCTGCAGCTCCCGACCGTCGCCCGTGTCGCAGG
>JACCUL010000413.1 GCA_013811855.1 Acidimicrobiia bacterium | reverse complement strand
AGGGGGCTGTCGGCGGGTGGAGCGGGACCGACCCCGCCGCACTTGCTGCCCACGACCGTCGCCACGCGCGACAGCAGGTTGCCGAGGTTGTTGGCCAGGTCGGCGTTGTAGCGACCGACGAGACCCTCGTGGGTGAAGTCGCCGTCCTGGCCATAGGCCGTGTCGGCGAGCACGTAGTAGCGGAAGCCGTCGACGCCGACGAGGTCGACGAGGTCGAGCGGCTTGACCACGTTGCCCGTCGTCTTGCTCATCTTCTCGCCGCCGACGAGCAGCCACCCGCCCACGGCCCAGCCCTTCGGCAGCTCGACCCCGGCCGACATCAGCATCGCCGGCCAGTACACGCAGTGGTGGCGGATGATGTCCTTGCCGATCAGGTGGTGGTCGACCGGCCACCACTCGGCGAAGCGCTCGGGATCCTGCCCGAACCCGACGGCCGACAAGTAGTTGGTCAGCGCGTCGAACCACACGTAGGCGACGTGGTCGCGGTCCCACGGCAGCGTGATGCCCCACTTCAGGCTGGTGCGGCTGACCGAGAAGTCGCGCAGCCCCGAGCGGATCAGGCCCAGCGCCTCGTTGCCCCGGAACTCGGGGACGATGGCGCCGGGATGGGAGGCGTACCAGTCGAGCAGGCGGTCCTGGAACCGGGACAACCGGAAGAAGTAGTTCTCCTCCTCGACGAGCTCGACGTCGAGCTTGTGGATCGGGCAGCGGTCGCCGGGCAGCAGCTCGTCGTCGGTGTAGTACTCCTCGCAGCGCACGCAGTACTTGCCGCGGTAGAAGTCGAGCTCGATGTCGCCTGCGTCGTAGCAGCGCTGCAACAGCTCGAGCACGGCGGTGCGGTGCCGGGGCTCGGTGGTGCGGATGAAGTCGTCGTTGGCGATGTCGAGGTGCTCCCACGCCTGGGCGTACTGGGGGGCGATGGCGTCGACGAAGTCCTGCGGCGGTCGCCCCGCTTCCTCGGCGGCCTGCTGCACCTTGAGGCCGTGCTCGTCGGTCCCGGTGAGGTACAGCACGTCGTCACCGCACAACCGGCGCCAGCGCGTGAGCGCGTCGCCGACGATCGTCGTGTACGCGTGACCGAGGTGGGGTTCGGCCGTCACGTAGTAGATCGGCGTCGTCGCGTAGAAACGAGTCACTGGTGCACCGTCTGGCAGCTGCGAGCGACCGAGCGCCAGCGAGGGAGCGGCCAGCATCGGCCTGCGTGGCCGGGGAACGCAATGATCGTCACTGGTGGGAACGCTACCGATGCGCCCAACACCGTCCCGGACGCGTTCTGCTCGTTGCGATCGACCGTTTCCGGGCCGTTGCAACGAGCAGTTCGCTCATGTGGCCCGGCGGTAGCGCATCCCGGCGGCGAACGACGCGGCGGCCAGGGCGGAGGCGGCGGCGCCGGTCGCCGTCCGGCGGATCACGGCGCGGGTGCGCTGGCTGAAGCGAACCACCGGCCAGCCGTTGGCCGCCGCGTGGCGGGCCAGACGGGCATCGGGGTTGACGGCGACCGGGTGGCCGACGGCCTCCAGCATCGGTAGGTCGCTCGCCGAGTCGCTGTAGGCGTAGCACCGCTCGAGGTCGAGGCCGTCCCACTCGGCGACGCCCTCCATGGCCGTCACCTTGCCCGGCCCGTAACAGAACGGACCGTCGAGCGTGCCGTCGTAGACGCCGTCGACGAGCCGGCTGCGGGTGCCGATGCCGCCGGTCATCCCGAGCGACTGGGCCAGCGACTCGACGATCTCGACGGGTGCCGCCGACACGATGTACGTCGTCCGGCCGGCGTGACGGTGCAGGTCCACGAGCCGCCGCGCTTCGGGCCGGACCTTGCCGAGGAGCCGCGGCAACACGGTGGCGTTGAGCCCCATCAGGTCGTCGTGACGCATGCCGGCGACGACGCCGAGGATGCGATCACACACGGCGTCGGTCGTGCCGTCGTCGGCGCCGCGCAGCTTGAAGCGCAGCGCGGCAATCGCGTCGCGGGCGAACTGGCGGTTCCGGACCAGCCCCGCCGAGCGGGCCGCCATCGCCAGGCTGAACGCCGACGAGCCGGCGATCAGCGTGCGGTCGAGGTCGAAGAAGGCGGCGCCGGCGGCGCCCCGCATCATCTCGCCGTGCTCACCGAGCTCGCTCATTGGTCCACCATCTCGGTAGCGGGGCCGATCAGGGTTGGTTGCGCTCCTCGGTGTCCGTCGGGGGACGGCCCAGCTCGCGAGCTGCTCGACAGCCGGCGTGAGTACTGCCGCCCTCGACGCGCCGAGGCCCCGAGACCGCCCTTAGGAACATGCCCGGCTGAGGGCCGAACAATGAGCGAGCGGCACCGAGGCCTCGACACCGACGAGTCAAGCAGACCCACAGATGAGAGGAGACCGAGAACATGTACGTCGGATCGGACTGGGCCAGTGAGACCCATGACATCACGGTGTTGAGCGTCGACGGGGAGGTGGTCATCGACCGGTGGGCGTTGGGCCATGATGCCGTCGGGATCGATGCGGCGATCGAACGTCTCGGCGGCCACGGCCGACCCGAGGACCTGCCCGTTGCCATCGAGACGACCACTGGCCTGGTCGTCGACCGGCTGCTGGCTGCCGGGCACCCGGTGGTGCCGGTCCATCCCAACGCCTTCAACGCGGCCCGGCCCCGATGGGGGGCCAGTCGAGCCAAGTCGGACCCGGGTGACTCCTGGAAGCTGGCCGACTACCTGCGCACCGACGGCCACCGCCTTCGCCGCTTGGAGCCGCTCGACGCGGCCACCACCGAGGTGAGAGCGCTCAGCCGGATGCGCGACGATCACGTCGAAGCCAAGGTGGCCGCCACCAACCAGCTCAACGCCCTGCTGGCCCGGCACTGGCCCGGCGCCACCACCATCTTCGGGCGCCTCGACTGCGAGATCGCCCTGGCCTTCCTCGACGACTACCCGACACCGGCCAGCGCCGCCCGCCTCGGCGAAGCTCGCCTCAAGCTGTTCTGCCGCCGGCACTCCTACTGCGGGCGCCGCAGCCCCGCCGAGCTGCTCGAGCGGCTGCGTTCGGCCCCCGCGGCCACCAACGCCGTCTCGGGCGAGGTTCTCGCCGAGCTGATCCAGGCCCAGGTCCGCCTCCTGCGCTGTGTGCTGCGGACCATCGCCGACCTCGACCGGGCCATCGGCGCCTGCCTCCTCGGGCACGCCAAAGCCCAGCTGCTGGCCCCGATGCCCCGCATCGGGGAAGTCAACCTGGCCCAAATCGTCGGCGAGGTCGGCCCCGTCTTGCAGCGGGCGGTCGACGTCGAGCACGCCTGCGCCGAAGTCGGCGCCACCCCAGTCACCAAAGAGTCCGGCAAGGGCCGGGCTGTGAACTTCCGTTGGGCGGTCAACACCAAAGCCCGCAAAACCCTGGCCACCTTCGCCGACAACAGCCGCCACGCCTCGCCATGGGCCGCCCAGCTCTACGCCGACGCCCGAGCCCGAGGCAAACGCCATCCCCACGCCATCCGCATCCTCATGCGGGCCTGGATGCGGGTCATCTGGGCCTGCTGGCACTCCGACACCGCCTACGACCCAGCCCGCCACGGCGCCGAACACCGCCTCGCCAACAACGCTGCGTGAACCCCCGTGCGTAACGATGGCGTAACGACCACCTTTCCCCGCTGCGGACAGCCCTTCAGCCCCCTCGGCCGGCGACGCTGGTGCTCGGACGCCTGCCGCCAAGCCGCCCACCGCGACCGCCACGCCCCCGCCCACACCCCGCCCCCCCGGCGCCGACAAACCAACGTCTACTGGTGCCCGACCTGCGAGCAGCGCTACCTCGACGAACAACGCTGCCCCGACTGCAACACCTTCTGTCGCTCCCTCGGACCAGGCGCCCCCTGCCCCCACCGCGACGAACCCGTCGCCCTCACCGACCTCCTCGAAGGAGGGGGGTTGACTTAGGAAACTCACGTCAGCACCTCCTCGATCGGACGGCCGTCGTGGATCCGTAGCACGCGCTCGGGCACCGCCGTCGGCGGCACGGTGCCGGCGGTCGTGATCACGATCTGCCCAGTCGGCAGGTGGCCCAGCAA
>JACCUL010000079.1 GCA_013811855.1 Acidimicrobiia bacterium | reverse complement strand
GTAGGGCGGGTGGGGATCGAACCCACGACCCAGGGATTATGAGTCCCCTGCTCTGACCACTGAGCTACCGCCCTGCGGGGTCGGAGTCTGGCTCCGGGGGTGGGGCTCGAACCCACGACCTAGGGATTAACAATCCCTCGCTACTGCCAGCTGAGCTACCCCGGAAAGGCAGGTTGGTGAGAGTACCGCCTCGATCATCCCCATCACACGGCGATGCGTGGTCGTGCAGCCGTAGCTGAGGCCTGGGCAGCCGAAGACGTGACGGTTGCGTCGGATCGAGTGATCGGCGACGGCGCGGTACGGCTTGGCGAACTGGCTCGGAGGGATGGCGGCGAGCACCGACCAGAAGTCGATGGCTGCGTCCAGGTCCAAGCGGGCGTGGAGGTACAGCCGCATGCGCAGGCGGGTCTCGTCGATCTCGAAGAAGTGCCGGAGCCAGGTCACGAATACGAGGATCATCCGTAGGTCGCTGTTGGCGAACCCCACTTCACCGTTCGTCTTGCCGCCCTCCCCGGCGCAGAGCGCGAGTCCGAGGACCAGAAACTCGCGCTCGGAGAGCTGGCCGATTCGCTCGAGGCCTCGGCCCCGACACCGCTCGATCTCGGCCCGCAGCTCTCGCGCCCGTCGCTGCTCTGCGACCTTGCCCCCGTAGCCCATGCCCGCATCGTGACGTGAGGGTGTCGCAGCTACTCAGCCTCGAGGAACTCGCGGAGGCGTTGGGAGCGCTGGGGGTGGCGCAGCTTGGCGAGGGTCTTGGCCTCGATCTGACGGATCCGCTCGCGGGTCACGCCGAACTCCTTGCCGACCTCCTCCAGGGTCTTGGCCTGCCCGCCGTCGAGCCCGAAGCGCAGGCGCACGATCTCCTGCTCCCGCTCCGACAGCTCGCCGATCACGGTGCCGACGGCCTGGGTCAGCATCGCCTTGGTCGCCGCGTCGGCCGGCTGGTCGTTGACCGAGTCCTTGATGAAGTCGCTGAGGTTGGACTCGTCCTCCTCCCCCACCGGCGAGTCGAGCGACAGCGGGTCGAGCGAGATGCGCAGCAACTCGCGCACCCGGTCTGGCTCCAGCTGGACCCGGGCCGAGATCTCGTCGATCGACGGCTCCCGCTCGAGCTCCTGGTGGAGTTGGCGCTTGGCCCGGATGACGCGGTTCATGTGCTCGACCATGTGCACGGGGATGCGGATCGTGCGGGCCTGGTCGGCGATCGAGCGGGTGATCGCCTGGCGGATCCACCACGTGGCGTAGGTCGAGAACTTGAAGCCCTTGGCGTGATCGAACTTGTCGACCGCCCGCATCAGCCCGAGGTTGCCCTCCTGGATCAGGTCGAGCAGTTGCATGCCGCGGCCGGAGTAGCGCTTGGCGATGCTGACGACGAGCCGCAGGTTGGCCTGGGTCAGCTCGCTCTTGGCCCGCTCGCCGCGCTGCACGGCCCGGAGCATCCGCCGGCCCTCGACGGGATCCAGGTCGCCCTGGTCGATCCGCTGCGCCGCCTCGTGGCCCTCTTCGATGAGCTGGGCCAGCCGGCGCTCGTCGTCGCCCGAGAGCAGATCGACCTGGCCGATCTCCCGCAGGTACATGCGCACGCCGTCGGCCGTGCTCGAGTCGCCTCGGGGGGCGGATTTGCCGACTCGCCGCCGGCGCCGCCGGCTGAGCAGGTGCTCGTCGGCCTCCTCGGTGTCGGGATCGAGCATGCGGCGGGGTGCGCTCGGCATGTCGTCGTCGTCGGCTTCGTCGACGGCCTCGATCGTCTCGTGGAGCACGATGTGCTCCTCGGCCAGCGTCTCGCGGACCGTCTCCAGCACGTCCCCGGTCAGCTCGACATGGCGCAAGACGTGGGTGACCTGCTCGGCGTGGACGTCGCCCTGCTCACGGCCCCGGTCGATGAGCGCTCGCCACTCGGCCGAATCGACGTCGCGGAAGGGCGACGCCGTTACGTCATCCTTCGTGCGTGCGTCGGCTTCCTCCACTTCCGTGATCCTCCATCCGGCCGTGGAGCCAACCTAGCAACCCCTCTGCCGCCGTCCCCGCGCCGGTCGGGCTGTGCAGGTCCTCGAGCAGGAGGCGCGCCGCGCGGTCGTCACGGATGCGCTCCTCGCCGTCGCTGGCGCCCGTGCGGGCCAGCTCACGACGCACCGCGGCGCCGATCAGGTTGAACGCCTCGACCTCAGGTTCGACCTCGACGTCGGCGACGGCGGCCCGCTCCAACACCTCCCGCGCCTCGGGGTCGGCGGCCTCGATGGCGCCGTCGAGCGAGCCCTCCGCGGCGGCCAGGGCGAGGAACGCCCGACGGTGCGCGTCGTCGACGAACAGCTCCTCGATCAGCCACCCGGCGATCGACTCCCAGTCCTGGGCCAGCAACGCCACGGCCACGAACTCGGCGTTCTCCCGCCGGTTGGCTCGCCGGCTCGGGGCGACGGTCGGCTGGCGCTGGCGCTGTTGGGCGACGCGTTCCAGGTCGGCCACCGCCAGCCCCACCTCCGTGGCCACCTGACCGGCGTACAGCTTGCGCACGTTGGCGTCCGGGTGCTCGTTGACCACGGCCATGGCCCGCTCGGCGAGGCGCACCCGGTCCTCCGGTGTGCGCGACGGGCGCCCGGCCATCGAGCGTCGCAACCGGAAGGCCAGGAACGGCGCGGCATCGGCGACAGATGCCCGCAGCGCGTCCGGGTCCCGCTGGGCCAGGTCGCCGGGGTCCTGGCCGTCCGGTAAGCGCGCCACCGCCACCTGGACCTGGTGCTTGCGCTCCCACTCGTAGAACCGTTCGGCCGCGCCCTGCCCGGCGGCGTCGGCGTCGAAGGCCAGCACGACACGGCTGGCGTACCGCTTGACCAGCCGCACGTGCTCCTCCGTGAACGCCGTGCCGCAGGTCGCCACGGCCCGCGTCAGGCCGACCCGGTGGAAGCCGATGACGTCGGTGTACCCCTCACAGACGACGATCTCGTCGGCCGCCGCGGCCTCCGCCTTGGCCCAGTTGAGCCCGTACAGCGTCTTGGACTTGGCATAGATCGGCGTCTCGGGTGAGTTCTTGTACTTCGCCGGGTCGCTCGAGCCCGGGAGCACGCGCCCGCCGAGCGCCACCGCCTCACCGGTGTCGGAGAAGATCGGGAACAGCACCCGCGCCCGGAACGAGTCCTGCGGGCGGTTGCGACGATTCGTGAACGACAGCCCGACGGTGCGCAGCAGCTCGCCGTCGATACCGGCCTCGCGTGACAACGCATCCCACTCGTCGGGCGCCCAGCCGACGCGGAACGCCCGCGCCGCGTCCCCTGCCAGGCCCCGTGAGCGCAGGTAGTCCCGGGCCGGTCGGGCCGCCGGATCGTCGAGCAGCCGCCGGTGGTACCAGTCGACCGCCGCGCCCATCGCCTCGACCAGCTGCTTGCGCCGTGCTCGCTCGCGAGACTGGCCGGTCGACGTGTACGTCAGGGTCAGCCCGGCCTTGGCGGCCAGGTACTCGACGGCGCCGACGAAGTCGAGGTGCTCCTGCTGCTGCACGAACGAGAAGACGTCACCGGACTGGTCGCAGCCGAAGCACTTGTAGCGGCCCGTCTCCTCGCGCACGTTGAACGACGGCGACTTCTCGGCGTGGAAGGGACACAGCCCGACCCAGTTGCGCCCGACCTTCCTCAGCTGCACGAACTGGCTGACGACGTCGACGATCGAAACCGTCGAGCGCAGGCGATCGATGTCGTCGTCGGCGATCGCCATCGGACGGCGCCGCTCAGCGCTCCCGCGGCGGCGACGCCTCGAGCGTCTCGATGTCCCCGCGCAGGTGCTCCGGCTCGTCGTCCTCGCTGATCTCGTGCACACTCGGACCGCCCCTGAGCAACGAGAGTCCGATCGCCACAGCGAGGATCAGGGCGATCACGGCCAGCGAGAGAAGCGTGGGGATGTGGTACCACTCGGCGATGATCATCTTCACGCCGACGAAGGCGAGGATCACCGCCAGCCCCTGCTGCAGGTAGGTGAACCGGGCGTGCAGGTCGGCCACGAGGAAGTACAGCGCCCTGAGGCCGAGGATGGCGAAGGCGTTGGACGAGAACACGATGAACTGCTCTCGGCTGACGGCCAGCACGGCCGGCACGCTGTCGACCGCGAACACGACGTCGATCGCCTCGACGAGCAGGAGCACGGCGAACAGCGGGGTGGCGAAGCGCTTGCCGTCGACCTTCGTGAACAGGTGGGCCCCGTCGAGCTGGTCGGTGCTCGGCACGACCCGGTTGACGAGCTTGAGGAACCGGCTCTTGCCCGGGTCGACCTCGTCGTTGTCGGTGAACATCATCCGACCGGCGGTGAACAGCAAGAAGGCCCCGAAGATGTACAGGATCCAGTCGAACCGGTTGATCAGGGACACGCCGGCGAAGATGAAGATGGCCCGCATCACGAGCGCGCCGAAGATGCCCCAGAACAGCACCCGGTGCTGGTACATCGACGGCACCTTGAAGTAGCTCAAGATGATCGCCCACACGAACACGTTGTCGATGCTCAGGCTCTCTTCGATGAGGTAGCCCGACACGTACTCGCCGGCGGCCGCGCCACTGAACCACCACCAGATCACGAACGTGAAGCCCAGCCCGATCGAGATCCACACGGCCGACTCGACGGCCGCCTCGCGGGTGCTCACCTGGTGGGCCTCGCGGTGCACGACGAGCAGGTCGACGAGCAGGAGCACGAAGATCAGCCCGAGCAGGACCACCCATTGCCAGGTGTGAACGGTGAGCTCGACGAAGTTGCCGTCACCGGCCCTGGCCGCGACCAAAGAGTTCACTTGCTTTCACCGCCTCGTCCGACGATGGCCTGAGCGGCGGCCAGGCGGGCGATCGGCACCCGGAAGGGCGAGCAGCTGACGTAGTCGAGGCCGGCGTCGTAGAACAGGCCGATGCTCTCGGGGTCGCCGCCGTGCTCGCCGCACACGCCGAGCTTGAGCTTGGGTTTGGTGGCCCGGCCCCGGTCGGCGCCGATGCGCACGAGCTCGCCGACGCCGGTCTGGTCGATCGTCTCGAAGGGGTTGCGCTTGAGCAGCCCCTGCTCCAGGTACGCCGGCATCAGTCGGCTCTCGACGTCGTCGCGGCTGAACCCGAACGTCATCTGGGTCAGGTCGTTCGTGCCGAAGCTGAAGAAGTCGGCCTCCTCGGCGATCTCGTCGGCCCGGAGCGCGGCCCGCGGCGTTTCGATCATCGTGCCGATCGTGATGTCGGGCTTCTTGCGCAGGCGCTTCGTGGCGAGCTCGATCTCCTCCTCGACCCAGCTGCGGGCGAGCGCCAGCTCCTCGCGGTTGACGGTCAACGGGATCATCACCTCGACGACGGGGTTCTTGCCCCGCTTGCGCAGGTTCGCCGCGGCCTCCATCAGCGCCCGCACCTGCATGCCATACAGACGTGGCTTGACGACACCGAGGCGCACGCCCCGCGTGCCGAGCATCGGGTTGTGCTCGGCCCATGACTCGGCGGCCGCGAGGAGCTCCTTGTCCTCGGCGTCGAGACCCGTCGTGGCCTCCTTGACGCGCAGCTCCTCGATCGACGGCAGGAACTCGTGGAGCGGCGGATCGAGCAGCCGCACGGTGACGGGCAACCCATCCATCGCGTCCAGGATCTCCTCGAAGTCGGCGCGCTGGACGTCGAGAAGCTCGGCCAGCGCGGCCTCCTCCTCGTCTGAGGTCGAAGCGAGGATCATCCGGCGCACGACGGGCAGGCGGTCGGGCGCCAGGAACATGTGCTCCGTGCGGCACAGCCCGATGCCCTCGGCGCCGAGTCGGCGGGCGTTGCCGGCATCCTCGCCGGTGTCGGCGTTGGCGCGCACGCCGAGCTTGCCCTTGCGGATGGTGTCGGACCATCCGAGGATGACGTCGAACTCGGCCGGCGGATCGGACGCCACCAGTGGCATCTCGCCGAGCACGACCTGGCCGGTCGAGCCGTCGAGCGAGATCATGTCGCCCTCGTCGACGGTGACCCCGCCGGCAGTGAACGACGCGCCGCTGATCTTGACACCCTCGGCGCCGACGACGGCCGGCGTGCCCCAGCCGCGGGCGACGACGGCGGCGTGGCTGACCAGGCCGCCACGGGCGGTGAGGATGCCCTGGGCGACCATCATCCCGTGGATGTCCTCCGGGCTGGTCTCGGACCGGACGAGGATGACCTTCTCGCCCCGGTGGGCGGCGGCCGCGGCGTCGTCGGCGGTGAAGTAGACCTTGCCGACGGCGGCGCCGGGTGAGGCGGCGAGTCCGCTGGCGATGACCCGACCCGTACCGGCGAACTGCGGGTGGAGCACGGCATCCAGGTTGTCCGCGGTGACCCGGCCGATGGCCTCCTGCTTGGAGATCTTCCACTTGGCGGCGCCCTTGCCGGAGCCGGCGGTCATGTCGACGGCCATCCTCAGCGCGGCGGCGCCGGTGCGCTTGCCGACGCGGGTCTGCAGCATCCAGAGCCGCCCCTGCTCGATGGTGAACTCGGTGTCGCACATGTCGCGGTAGTGGCGCTCCAGCCGGGCGAAGATGGCGAGCAGCTCGCCGTGGATGCCCGGGAAGTGCCGGTGCAGGGCCTCGAGGTCCTCGGTGTTGCGGATCCCTGCCACCACGTCCTCGCCCTGGGCGTTGACCAGGAAGTCCCCGTACGGCTTGTTCTCACCGGTGGCGGCGTTGCGGGTGAAGCCGACGCCGGTGCCCGAGTTGTCGTCGCGATTGCCGAACACCATGGTCTGGACGTTGACGGCGGTACCGAGGTCGTGGCTGATCCGTTCCCGGACGCGATAGGCGATGGCGCGAGCGCCGTTCCAGCTGCTGAAGACGGCCTCGACGGCGCCGCGCAGCTGCTTCATCGGGTCCTGCGGGAAAGCCCGGCCGGTGGCGTCCTTGACGACCCGCTTGTACCGCTCGCACAGCTGCTTCAGCTCGGTCGCCGGGAGGGCCGCGTCGTTGGTGATCCCGAGGCGCTCCTTCAGCTCCTCCAGCGGGTGCTCGAAGCGGGCGCCGTCGACATCGAGCACGATCCGCCCGTACATCGCGACGACGCGGCGGTACGAGTCGTAGGCGAACCGTTCGTCGCCGGTCGCCGCGGCCAAGCCCTTGACGCTGCGGTCGTTGAGGCCGAGGTTCAAGACGGTGTCCATCATCCCGGGCATCGAGAACTTGGCCCCGGAACGCACGCTCACGAGCAGCGGATCCGCCGGGTCGCCGAGCCGCCGGCCCATCGTCCTCTCCAGCTTGGCCACCTGCTTGGCGACCTCGGCGTCGAGACCGTCCGGCCACCCCCCGGCCATGTACGCCCGGCAGGCGTCGGTCGAGATCGTGAACCCCGGCGGGACCGGCAGCTTTAGCACGCTGGTCATCTCGGCCAGGTTGGCGCCCTTGCCGCCGAGCAGGTCCTTCATCTCCATCGGCGGGCGGCGGTGCGTGTGGTCGAACGCGTAGGTGAGCGGCACCCGCCGCAGTCTAGGAGCGGCTGTCGAGAGGCGCCCCGGCTCACTGCGGAACGATCTGTCCGCTCGCCTCTGGACGCCCGTCACTCGATAGGTTCGACGCAGCATGGCCGCACGGGGACGATCGCAGCTCCACGTGCTCGGCTTCCCGCTCCACGTGCGGCCCGGGTTCCTGCTGTTCATGGCGCTCATCGTCGGCATCCACGGCAACGAGTTCGGGGTGTGGCTCGCCGTCTCGATCGCCGGGTTCACGCTGCTCCACGAGGTCGGTCACGCCGTCGTCGCCCGGTCCGCGGGAGCGTCCGCCGAGATCTCGCTCGACTTCCTCGCCGGGTACGCGTCGTACCGCGCCTCGCGCCCGCTGTCGCAGGGTCGACAGGCGGCGATCGCCGTCGCCGGGCCGGTGATCCACATCGCCGGCGGCGTGCTGGTCCTCATGCTGATGGGCGTCGATCCCCTCGATGCGGCGAGCCGGGAGCAGTCGGCGGCGACGGCCGCGGTGTGGTGGGCCGGACCGGTCATCGGCGCCTTCAACCTCGTCCCGGTGCTGCCACTGGACGGCGGCAACGTGCTGTCCGCCCTCGTCGAGCGCGTCGTGCCCGGCCGGGGACGGCGAATGGTGCTGTGGCTCAGCCTGGCCGTGACGGTCAGCGCGTTCGTCGTGTTCGCGTTCGTGGAGGACCTGCGGCCGTCGTCGATCTTCCTCGGGTTCCTGCTCGTCATGCAGCTGCAGTCGGTGTACGCCGAGCGCGACCGGTCCGCGGCGTCGCCGTTCGACGCAGGCGTGGCGGCGATGCGACGCGGCGACCCGGACGCCGCGGTCCGGGCCGTCCTCAAGGGGCTGCGACGGCCGAGCACGGTGCCCGTCGTCCCGACCACCACCGTCTGTGACGACCTCGCCCGGCTCGTCGACCTGCTCCCCCGCCCGCTGGCGTACGGCGATCCGTGGAACGAGTACGTGCTGGCCAACCTGCTCGTCCAACTCGGGGAGTACGACGAGGCCGCCCGCTACGGCGCCGAGAGCTTCGGCCGCCACCACCGCACGCTCGTCGCGGCGACGGTCGCCCGCGCCGCCGGCGCGCTCGGCGACGACGAGACGGCCG
>JACCUL010000387.1 GCA_013811855.1 Acidimicrobiia bacterium | reverse complement strand
TCGTCATCGTAAGCGTGTCGGCGGCCGCCGCCGTGGCCCTGCACCGCAACGGGCACACGCTCGGCGACGACTTCGCGCTGTACCTGCGCCAGGCCCGCGGCGTCTTCGACGGCGACCCGTCGCAGGTCGTCGGCGACAACCGCTTCTCGGTGGTCAACTCCGGCGGCGCGTTCAGCCCGATCGCCTACCCGTGGGGTTGGCCGCTGCTGCTGTCGCCGTTCGTCAAGTGGTGGGGCCTCGACTACGACCGGTTGAAGCTGCTCGAGGTCGCCACGTTCTGTACGTGGGTCGTGCTCGTGCACGGGATCGTCCGGCGCCGGGGCGGTCGCATCGTGGCGCTCGCCGTCGCCGGCGCCGTCGCCACGTCGCCCCCGCTGCTCGCCCACACCGACCAGCTGCTGTCGGAGTTCCCCCACGCCATGGCCGTGACCGTGTTCATCTGGTGGTTCGACCGGATCCTCGGCGACTCGACGCTCCTGGCCGCCCCGACGTCCCGCCTCGTCGTGCTCGGCGTGCTCATCGCGGCGGCGTACAACGTCCGGCGCGAGTCGGTCGTCCTGGTCGTCGCCGTCGCCGTCGTGCAGCTCGTCGAGCTGGTGCCGAGGCTGTGGGCGTGGCTCGACGGCCACCGGCCCTCCGTCCCCTGGCGGGCGATCGGCCTCCCGCACCTGGCGTTCGCCGCCTCTGCCGGCGGATTCCAGCTCCTCATCCCGTCGATGCTCGTGCCCGACACCGGCGACGGGCCCGGGTTCATCGACGACCGGTTCAAGGACTGGCCACGGGCCCTCAGCAGGATGCTCGGCCTCGGCACGCATCCTGCCGTCGGTGCGACCATCCTCGTGCTGGCGCTGGCCGGGGCGATCATCGCCGTCATCAGGCGGCCCCGGCTGAACGGACCGCTCTTCGCGGTGGGCCTGTTGTCGGCGCTCGCCGTGAGCACCCACTTCCGGATGGTCGAGCGCTACTACTTCCAGGTCCTGCCGTGGGTCCTGTACTTCGCCGTGGTGCCGATCGTCGAGCTGGCCGGGCTGGCGTTGCGCCACCGGCCGACGCGCCGCACGGTGCTCGTCGGGGTCGCCTCCGCCCTGCCGATGGTGTACCTCGTCGGCGTCCACGCCGCCGTGCTGCCGGGCGCCATCGGCCGGGCGCGGGACTTCGACCGCGCCGGGCGCCAGCAGATCGGGCCGACCGACCCGTCGTACACGCCGGTGTACGCCGCCGTGACCGCCTACACCGCGCCGACCGACGTCGTGGCCTTCTTCCGGGCCCGCACGATGACGCTCCTGACCGATCGCCGGACGATCCAGACCACCAACCTCGACCGCATCCGCCTGCGGGCCGACTTCTTCGCCCAGCAGATCGGCTCCGACTACTACCAGCCCGACATGACGACCGCCGAGGGGTTGGCGGCCGGGTTCGAAGTCGTCTGGTCCGACAGCCGCTGGATCCTGTGGCGCGTCCCCGATCCGAGCTGAGCGGCGCCGGTATCGTCCTGGCGTGCCACAGGAGGTCGGAGCGCCCAGCGTGGACGTCGTCGACGTCAGTGTCGTGCTCCCTGTCTTCAACGAGCGCGGCCACCTGCGCACGGAGATCGACCGCATCCAGCGGGCCCTGACCGCGTCGCCGTACTCGTTCGAGATCATCGTCGTCGACGACGGATCCGACGACGGTTCGGAGACCGACCTACCGGCCGTCGAGGGCATCAGCCTCATCCGCCACCAGCACAACCGAGGTTCGGGCGCAGCCCGCCGTACCGGCACGACCGCGGCGCGGGGCCGGGTCGTCGTGTGGACCGACGTCGACATGACGTACCCCAACGACGAAATCCCCCAGCTCGTCAAGGAGTTGGACGGGTACGACCACGTGGTCGGGGCCCGGCGCACCGAGCAGGGCACACAGCGTTTCTTCCGGGTCCCGGCCAAGTGGTTCATCCGCAGGCTGGCCAGCTATCTGACCGATACCGACATCCCCGACCTCAACTCCGGGCTGCGGGCGTTCCGCCGGGACGTGGCGATGCAGTACGTGCACCACCTGCCGGCCGGCTTCTCGTGCGTGACGACGCTGACGATGTCGTTCCTGTCGAACGGCTACACGGTCAAATACGTGCCGATCGACTACTTCCCCCGCGCCGGCGCGTCAAAGTTCCACTGGTGGCGCGACACCAAGCGGTACCTCCTGCAGGTGGTCCGCATGAGCCTGTCGTACAACCCGCTGAAGGTGTTCCTGCCCCTCGGGCTCGGGCTGCTGGTGCTCGGCACCGGCAAGCTCGCCTACGACTGGATCGACAAGGACTTCCGGCTGGCCGCCAACACGCTGCTGATCCTCCTCGCCGCGCTGCAGGCGATCACCGTCGGCCTCCTCGCCGATCTCGTCGTCCGCGCCACGAAGCCATCCACGCACGTCCCGCCGAGTTAGTGGTCAGATTCATGCGGATTCCCCCGAATCTTGCACGGCGCCGAGGGAAGCGCCAGCGACGAGGCGCAGTCGAGTGAGCGAGTTTCGAGCGAACGAGACCATCGAGCGCGGCAACGCGTACGACAAGTACGGGTCGACCAACCCGCTCGAGCAGCGGATGATGCGGGGGTTCATGAAGGCCCTCGACGACCTGCTCGACGGGCCGGCGCCGACGCGCGTGCTGGAGGTCGGCGTCGGCGAGGGCGAGGTGATGGCGAGAGTGCGCCAGCGGTTCCCCGGCGTGCCGCTCGTCGGGCTGGACCTGCCGGACCAGGCGCTGGCCGGGCGTTGGGTCGACGACGACCTGCCGTGCATGTTCGGCGACGCCACCCGCCTGCCGTTCCCCGATCATGCCTTCGACCTCGTGCTGGCCATCGAGGTGCTGGAGCACGTTCCAGGGCCCGAGGCCGCGCTGGCCGAACTGGCCCGCGTCTGCTCCGGTCGGCTCGTCGCCTCGGTGCCGTTCGAGCCGATCTGGCGGGCCGGCAACCTGGCCCGCCGTCGCTACGTCCGCCAGCTCGGCAACACCCCTGGCCACGTGAACCATTGGACCCGCTGGGGCTTCACCCGCTTCGTCGGCCGCCACTTCCAGGTCGCCGACGTCCGCAGCCCCCTCCCCTGGACGATGGTCAGCGCGACCCCCGCGCCCGCATTCTGACGAGGTCTGCGCCGCAGTGTTTCCCTGACGAAACTCGCGCCAGAAACGCGAATGTCGTCAGGAGCGGGCGGCGACGGCGGCGGTGACGACGCCGGCGATGTCGATGGCCAGGATCTCGGCGCCCGTCTCGTTGAGGTGGAAGCTGTCGCCGGAACGCACGTCCTTGAACTCGCCGTCGCGCGGATCCCGGGCGAACTCGGCCCAGTTGCCGGAGACGCCGGCGAACCGGGCCCACGTGTCGACGAACGTCACCCCAGGCCGCCCCTCCACCTCGGCCCGGACCGCCTCGTCCTGCACCCGCAGGCGAGCCGTCACCTCCGGGTTGTCGTCGTTGGGGATGCCGACCCAGATCACGCGGCGGCCGTCGGCGGTGAGCAGGTCGAGGACCTCCCGGACCCGCCGGCGGTACTCCGCCGTCCACGCCTGCTCGTTGGCCACCGGGTCGCCGACGATGAACTCACCACTGCGTTCGGCCAGGCCTTGGGCGTCGTTGCCACCGAACGTGACGACCACGACCTCGGGGTCGGAGGACGACATCGTCTGGCGGAGGTGCTCGGGCCAGTCGAAGTAGTCCGGGCGCGAGAGGCCGGTCGACACCTTGTAGTCGACGGTGGTCTCGATCACGCCGGTGTCGTCGAGCAGGACCTCGAGGTACGGGCCGAACGTGCCGGCGTCGCTGTCGCCGACGACGAGGACCGCCGCCGGATGGTCGGCGGAGAACGGCTCGTCGGGGTCCTCGGTCGTGCTCGGCGCGGCGGTCGTGGTGGGCGCCGCGGTCGTGGTGGGCGCCGCGCTCGTGGGCGCGGTGCTCGCC
>JACCUL010000386.1 GCA_013811855.1 Acidimicrobiia bacterium | reverse complement strand
GCGTCATCGTCTCCAGCACGTCGATCTGGGCCACGAGGAGCTTGAGGATGGTGAGGATCCGCCGGAGGGTGTGCAGTGAGCCGGCTGTGGTTCCGCCCTCGAGCTGCGCCTGGGCGTGGCCGACCTCGTGGAGGATCTGTTTGAACCAGAGCTCGTAGACCTGGTGGATGACGATGAACAGCAGCTCGTCGTGCTCCTCCGACCGGGGCCGCTGGGCGCCGAGGATCTCCTCGAGCGCCAGGTACGACGCGTAGGTCACCGCCGGGTGGTCGGGCTCCGTCACCGCGGGCGATGGTAGCGACGCCTCGCTTCACGGGCCGGCGCCCGGCTCGTCGGTAACGTGCCGCCCCGTGCCGACCCTCGCCATCCTCGACATCTCGACCGGCTACCGGATTCTCGGGGTGCTCCACGTGCTCGCCGCGATCGTCGCCTTCGGGCCGTTGTTCATCTACCCGTCGCTGCAGCGCGCCGGCGCCTCGGCGACGCTGGCGGCCCTGCACATCAGGATCGTGCTGCCGGCGCTGGCGCTGGCGGGCGTGCTCGGTATGGGCCTGGTCGGGCTGTCCGACAGCGCCATCGAGATGAGCGACACGTGGATCGTGCTGTCGCTGCTCGGCTGGGTCATCCTCGTGGTCGTGAGCTGGTTCCTGATCCGACCGGCGCTCGTCGACAGCGGCGAGACCGCCCGCCGCCGCATGGCCGCCGGGATCGGCGTCACCCACCTGGTGATGGTCGTCGTGCTGTTCCTGATGGTCTTCAAGCCCGGCGCGGCCTGAGCCGACCTGCGCCCCGGGGCGTTGTCAGTCGGGGGCCAGCACCCGGCCGTCGAGGTCCGTCGGGAAGTGCGGGTTGTGGGCGATCTCCCACAGGTGGCCGTCGACATCGGCGACGTAGGCGTTGTAACCGCCCCACGAAGTCTCGTGCGCGGCCTTGACGACCGCGCCGCCGGCCGCCTCCCAGTCGAAAACGGCAGCGTCCACCTCGTCGGGTGATCCGAGGTTGATCGCCAGCGCCGACCCCCGGAACGAGCGATCGTCGGCGGGCCGGTCGGCGGCGACCCCGGCATCGTCGGCCAGCGCCTGCCAGCCGAACAACGCCAGGATCGGTCCGACAGTGTTGATGAACGTGACCTCGCCCTCCTGAGAGGCACCGGCCGGTCGCCAGCCGAGCGCCTCGTAGAAGGCCGTGGCCCGAGCGACGTCGGCCACGCCGAGCGTGACGAACGTGAGGCGGTTGGGAATCGCCATGCGGGACCGGATCAGTCGAGCTCTGCGTGCTCTGCGTGCTCGGTTCCGAGCACCGTTCCGACGGCGGCCTCGTCGTCATCGGCGGCGACCTCGGCGGCCGCGTCCCCCTCGCTCGGCTTCAAACCGGCGGCCACGAGCACCCGGTCGCTGATCTCGACCATGATCTCGGGGTTCTCGGCCAGGAACGTCTTGGCGTTCTCCCGGCCCTGGCCGAGCTGCTCACCCTCGTAGGTGAACCACGCCCCCGACTTCTTGACGATCCCGAGGTCGACCGACAGGTCGATCAACGACCCCTCCCGGCTGATCCCCTTGCCATACATAATGTCAAACTCCGCTTGGCGGAAGGGGGGCGAACATTTATTCTTCACCACCTTCACGCGGGTACGGTTGCCGACGACCTCGGGCCCGTCCTTCAACGACTCGATGCGGCGGATGTCGAGCCGGATCGACGAGTAGAACTTCAGCGCCCGGCCGCCGGGGGTGGTCTCAGGTGAGTTGTGCACCATCACACCGTCGACGAAATAGGTGTGCGTCCCGCCCACCTCGAGGTCGAACCGGTGCATGCTGCGCGTCGGCGGCTTGACCGTGATCCGGGTGATCGGCATCGGCATGAGGGCCTGACGAGGTGGGGCGAAGACCGGCTCGACAGCGAAGCGCCCGTGGTAGCGCGGCAGCAGCTTGTACGCCATCGACGGGTGGACGAACGACGCGATCAGCGCGTGCAGTTTGGCCGTCTCGTCCTTGGCGAAGATCAGGAACGGGACGCGGCGGGCGCCCTTCTCCGACAGGCGTGCTTCGATGCCCCACGTATCGGCCAAGTGGTCCCGCAAGCGCCGTTGGGAGCACTGGTCGAAGGCGGCGACGCAGATCTCGGAGCGTCCGCTGACGTCGCGGGTGCGCTGCTGCAGCCCCTTCGATCGGTTGGCGAACGTGCCGTCATCCATGTACCAGACGGCGAGCGACAGCGGGGTGAGCTGCTTGAGGTAGTCGTCGCTGAGCACCTTCTTGCCGCCGATGTACACGGCGGCTCGCAGCTCGGCCAACTCGGACAGCGGCCGCATGTCGTGGAACACGGCGCCCTTGGCGTTGGTCGAGCGGCTCACCCCGACGTTGGCGAAGAGCGACGCCTTCCAGTCGCCGTACTCGGCTTGGCGGACGCCGTGCCCCCAGCGGAATCGTGCGCTCGACTGATTGCGGGTCCACGACAAGGCACCGTCGCCCATCAGTCCGCCGAGCACGACCTGCCACTGCTGCTCGCTGAGCAACTGCGGTGTCGCTTGGAGCACCCGATCACCGACGACGAGCTCGCCGGCCGGCCGCCACCCTCCGGGCGTCGAGATCAGGTGGTTCTCCGTCGCCGCGAACGAGGCCCGCCCACGGCCAGAACGAGCGACGGTGAACTGCAGGAACCGTTCGGTGACGCCGTTGTCGAACCAGTTGGTCACCGGCTTGGCGACCAGCTCGTTGCGCTCGAGATCGTAGGAGAGCACCTCGACCGGCAGCTGCTGGTTGACGATCGTGCCGATCATCTCCTGGGTGCCGTCGGCCAGGGTCACCCGGGTGCCATAGCTGAAGCAGCCGAAGAGGACGCCGATCTTCTCCCGGAGCTGGTTGATGAAGATGGCGATGGTCTTGGTCTTGTTGAGGTTGGCGGTCAGCTTGCGCAGCGCCTGGCTCATGAGGCGGGCCTGCAGGCCGACGTGGGTGTCGCCCATCTCGCCCTCGATCTCGGCCCGGGGCGTCAGGGCGGCGACCGAGTCGATGACGACCACGTCCAGCGCGCCCGAGCGCACGAGCATGTCGGCGATCTCCAGCGCCTGCTCCCCCGTGTCCGGCTGGGAGATCAGCAGTTGGTCGATGTCGACGCCGATGGCCTTGGCGTAGACCGGCTCCATGGCGTGCTCGGCGTCGATGTAGGCGCACACCCCGCCGTTGCGCTGGGCCTCGGCCACCACGTGCATGGCGAGGGTGGACTTGCCCGACGACTCCGGACCGAAGATCTCGGTGACCCGGCCGCGGGGCAGGCCGCCGACGCCGAGGGCCAGGTCCAGCGAGAGGGCGCCCGTGGGCACCGACTCGATCGTCATCGACCCCTTCTCCCCCATCCGCATGATGGAGCCCTTGCCGTACTGCTTGTCGATCTGGGCCAGCGCCATCTCCAGCGCCTTGTCGCGGTCCGTGCTCATCTCGTGTGGCCTTTCGAACGTGGTCTGGTCGGTGGGGTCGGTCCTGTCGGTGACCCTAGGGAGGGGGTGTCACAGCCACCCGGACCCCGGTGCCACGCGGTCGGCGTGGGCGCCGGAATGACACGAGTGTAGTTAGCGAACAGTCGTTCGCACAAGTCTTTCGGGCCTCAGGGGACGGGCGGCGGCACCGTGGGATCCGCCCGTTCCGGCTTGCGCATCGTCAGGTCGACGGCCTGCCAGACCGTGTAGCTCACCGGGTACACGACCACCGGCAGCACGAGCGCACCGCCACCGAGCACGACCAGCAAGGGCACGACGGGGATGTCGGGCAGCGTCAGCACGATCCCGACCACCATCGCCACCACGAGCAGCCCCATGCAGATGACGGCGCTCACCGCCGCCGCGCCGAGCTCGAAGCCGACGTCGCCCCGGCGCCACCCGATCCCGCACGTCCGGCACGTCTCCTGCTTGGCGAACCAGCCGGTGAAGAACGCCCGCCGGCCGCCGCACCAGGGGCACCGGCGCCGGACACCCCGCCACAGCATCGTCGGGAACGACGGCCGGGCGCAGATGACCACCGCGCCGAGGCTACGGAGCCGGTCCGCGCCACGAGCGGTGATCCGCGAGACTGCGCCGATGCGTCGCGGCCTCGCCGGCTTGTTGTTCACGATGGCCGCAATGTGCCTGGCGCTGGCCGCCGGCGGGTGGTGTTTGCAACGCATCGCCTTCTCCGAGGACGCGATCGGCGGGGTGGCCGACGTCGTCGTCAGCGACAGCGCCATCCGCACCGAGCTGGCCAGCACGATCGCCGACGCCACCGCTCGGGAGCTCGGCGTCGTCCGGGGCGAACTGCGCCGCACGCTCGACGAGTACCTGCGCGCCGACAGCCCGGAGACGGCCGACGTGCTCGAACGCGTCGTGACCGAATCCCACGCCCGCCTCATCGGGCTGCGCGACGAGCCGGTGCAGATCACCTCGGATGAGATCGTGTCGATCGTGCGCGACGAGCGGGCCGCCGTCATCCCTGCCGTGACGATCCCGGTCGAGAAGGTCGGCGTGCTCTCGACGATCCGCGTCGTGCTCGGCTGGTTCGTCCCGTTGGCGGCGATCGCCGGCGCCCTCGCCCTACTTCTCGGCATCGTCGCCCATCCCCGCAAGGCGGACGCGGCGTTCGGCATCGGCGTGTTCTGCCTCGTCGCCGCCGTCGCCGCCGTGCTTCTCGGCTACGTGGTGCCGTCCTACGTCGTCCCCGAGGTCACCGACAACCCGTGGGTCGGCGTGATCCCGGAGATCGCCAAGGACGCGGTCGTCATGGTCATCATCGTGGCCGTGGTCCTGGCCGTCGCCGGCCTGGCGCTGATCCTCGGAGCAGCGGCTGCGCGGCGACGCAAGGTCTGGTCGCAACCGGTCGCCGTCCACCGCTACGCCGACCAGCGCCGCTGGTCCTGAGCGGCGGGCCGTTCACGCGGTCAGCTCGGTGACGAACTCGCCGAAGACGTCGGCGTAGCGGTTGGCGTCGTCGTCGGAGTGCATCACCGAGATCAGCCACTGCTCGTCGAGTCCGGGCGGTAGCAGCACGCCGCGGTTGATTCCGTGGATCCACTGGGCGAAGGCAAGGTCGAAGTCGGTCGCCTTGTAGTCGCGGTAGTTGCGGACCCGCTCCCGGGACCACGTGATGCAGCCCTTGGCCCCGAACTGCACGGTGTGGGCCGGCAGGTCGGCGTCGTCGATGATCGCCTGGCAGGCGGCGACGAGCGCCTCGTTGCGGGCGATCGCGGCATCCACGGGCTCGGGCGCGCAGGCGATGGCGAGCGTCGCCCTGGCCGCGGCCATGACGAGCGGGTTGCCGTTGTACGTGCCGAGATGGAGAACCGTGCCCTGGGTGATCAGGTCCATGTGCTCCTGCTTGCCGCCGAACGCGCCGACGGGGAAGCCGCCGCCGATCGACTTGGCCAGCGCGACGAGGTCGGGCTCGATGCCGAAATGGCCGGTGGCGCCGCCGTAGCCGGCGGTGATGCCGGTCTTGACCTCGTCGAAGATCAGCAGCGTCCCGTGGCGCGACGTGATCTCCCGCACCGCCTCGAGGTAGCCGGGCAGGGGCGGGCAGATGCCGATGTTCTCCATCACCGGCTCGACGATGAACGCGGCGACCTCGCCGCCGGCGAGCACCCGCTCCAGCGCGCCGGCGTCGTTGTACGGGATGACGATCGTGTCGGCGAGGACCGCCTTCGTCAGCCCGGCCGTGCCCGGGACGGAGTTCGGCCGGTCGGCCGGACCGGCCAGCTCGAGCGGCGGCTTCATCGAGATCATCACCTCGTCGTGATGACCGTGATAGCCGCCTTCGACCTTGACGAGCTTGTCCCGCCCCGTCGCCCCCTTGGCGACGCGGATGGCGTCCATGGTGGCCTCGGTCCCCGAGTTCGTGAACCGCCACATCGGCAGGCCGTAGCGGTCGCGCAGCAACTCGGCGACCTCAGCGTTGAGCTCGCACGGCGTGACGTAGAGCGTCCCGTCGTCGAGCTGCTCCTGCACGGCGGCGCGCACGGCGGGGTGCACGTGGCCGGCGAAGAGGGCGCCGAAGCCCATGTCGTAATCGACGTACTCGTTGCCGTCGACATCGATCATCCGCGAACCGGAGGCGTGGCGGACGACGACGGGGTGCGGGTCGTAGGCCTGGAAGCTGGACGGCACGCCGAGCGGCAGGACCTTGCGCGCCCGGGCCGTGGCCGCTTGCGAGCCGCGAGTGTGCTCGGCGTAGCGGGCCAGCTCACGTTCCGTGATGGCTCTGGCCGTTGCGGCCAGGGGCGGATCGACGGCCACGCCGGGAGACGGGTGGGTGGCGGTCATCGGTTATCACATCCCTTACAGGTGTTCCGGTCGGAGCGACGCTATCCGACGGCGTACCGCGCACCGTCGCTCGGGTTCTGTGTGGACACCAACGACGCGTGACGTCGTATCTGTCCACACCAGGGCCGGTCCGGCAACGAGCGATGGGTCGTCGACCGACCCGACGTAGACTGCCGGCTCCCATGGTGGGCGTAGCTCAGCTCGGTTAGAGCGCCAGGTTGTGGCCCTGGAGGTCGGGGGTTCAAGTCCCCTCGCTCACCCCACCCGGATCGGGAGTGTCGGGGCGCACCGAGCGCCCCGTACACTTCCGGCCCGCACCCGGCCGGGGACCGGCCGGTCTGCGCCTCTAGCTCAACGGCAGAGCAGTGGACTCTTAATCCATTGGTTCAGGGTTCGAATCCCTGGGGGCGCACCACAAAGATCCTGCTCAGGGGACCCGCGGGGGTGCGTCGCCGGTCCCGGGCGACCCGTGGGGACCACCGCGCCCGGGACCAACGGCACACCGTCGGTCCCCGGCACTCCCGCTGGCCCGTCTGGGCGCCGATCGCCCGTCGCAACGGTCAGGAGTACACCAGACCGTCTCGCCGTGATAGCTGCCTCGATCCGGTCTGCAGCAGCCGAAGCCTCCTCGCACTCCCACACCACCGCGACGTGCCATACATCGGCCAGCAGCCGCTTGACCGTGTCGGCGTCGGCATCACGGGCCAAGTTCCGCGCTAGTTTGTCCCTCCACCACGCGGCGTTGGACTTCGGCTGAGTGGCGTGCGAGGGGCACGAGTGCCAGAAGCAGCCGCGCGCGTCGACCGCAACGCGAACGCCCGGAAACACGATGTCGACTGATCTTCGGGTCCCCGGCACAACCTGTCGATGAAGACGGAACCGCAGCCGCGCCGATGAAGCTCACGACGCAATGACATCTCCGGTCCGGTGTTCCGCTCCTGTTGGGAACGCATCGCAGCGCTCTTTGCCGCTGTGGTTCGGACCATCCCCGGTGACGTACATCGTGTGGGCGAGCCTTGTCGATGTGACGGACGGGAGAGAGCATTCTCCGCTCGCGAATTTCGCTGATCCAGCGCTCGTCGCTGCACCACTCCCTTCCCGGATCCGGTACGCCGCTTAGGACTCGCGCGGATAGGTGTCAAACGTTTGTTCGGTGGTGACCATCCGCCGGTCGGAGGGTTGGCTCGGCTGTGATGCCGAGTGCGACCCATACCAACCGACCGGGGAGGTCATC
>JACCUL010000345.1 GCA_013811855.1 Acidimicrobiia bacterium | reverse complement strand
CGACCTCGACGCCGTGCGGGCGGCGCTGCCGCCTGGCCTCACGGACGAGATCGCCGCGCTGGCCGTCGTCGACGCCGTCCTCGACGGCAGCCACGGCGAGCTCGGCCCCACCGGCAAGCTGCGCCGCTGGCGGGTCCACGACGTGTGGCGCGATCGCCTCGTCCCGCGGAGGGCGGCGGCCCTCGTCGCCTGACCTCGCCCGCCTCCCGAGCACTGCTCGAGCGGGTCGCGGTCTCGACGTCCATGTGCGGCGGTCGTCGCGCCTACCACTCTCACGACGACCGACCCGGCCCCTCGAGCAGCGAAGCCAGATCGGCGGGCTGGAGGATCGCCCGCTGGGCATCGGCGTGAAGGAGATCGACCTCGCGTTCGATATCCGCGTGATCATGGCTCGATGACGTGCGCCGCCGGATCTCGTCGAGCATGTTCAGCAGTGCCGCGACCACGTGTGGCTCGTGGGCGGCTACGCGTCGGAGCTGGCCGCAGGCGAGGTCGAGGAGCTCGGCGAGGTTCGGCATGGGCAGCACGACGCGAGCCGTTCCGGCGTCGTCGTGCCAAAGGCGCGTTCCCGGATGGTGAGGGAGCGCGGCACACAGGACGACGGTGATGTGCTGGATCGACTGGACGGCGGTGTACGGGTCGTTGATCGCCGGTGACATGGCCCGCAGCGCGATGTCGACGAGCTGGCGGACGCCGAACGCATGATCCTGCTCGAACGTGCGCTCGAAGCCGATGCGGATGCCGGTGAGGGCGAGACGTGCGGCGGACGCCTCGTCGATCGCCCCGTCGTCGGCCCACACCTGCGCGATCGGCGACCCGGCTACGACGTGGTCGCCGACGGCGCGGCAGTAGTGCACGACCGCCCGGCTGGCGGCCGCCGGTGCGGTGACGGCGTCGGGGAACGCGGCCTGCACGTACCCCGACGTCGGCGCCATCACGGCCGTCGCGTCGGTCGGCGGGTCGGGCGGCGGCTCCTCGTCCGACGGTCGGTCCCCCATCGAACGGTCGACGACGTGCAGCGTCGTCTTCTCGATGCGCCGCATCACGTCGTCGATCTGGATCGAGTGGGCGAGGTGGTGGAGGTACCAGACGAAGGCGGCGACGCTGCCCAGTGCGAGCAGCAGCGAGCCCGAGATGGCGATGCGCGGCACGTACGGCTGGCCACCGTCGAGGCGCCCGACCGTGTACAGCCCGGCCGTGGCGTACGCGAACGTGCTGACGAAGACGCTGAGCACGACCTGGGTGCCCCGGTCGCGCAGGAAGCTGCGCAGCAGGCGGGGCGAGAACTGCGTCGACGAGATCTGCAGCGAGACGACGGTCAGGCTGAAGACGAGACCGGTGACGGTGATCATCGTCGCCGAGACGACGATGAGGAGCTCGCGCGCCGCGCCTGCGTCGCCCTGGAACAGCAGCCTCCCGAACCCCGAGTCAGCCTCGACCTCGAACTGGGCGAGCACGGCGCCGGCGACGAGCGACACAACGACAGCGATCGTCGGCAGCACCCACAGCGCTCCCCCCACGTACTCCCGCACCGCCCCCCGGCGCGACATCGACGTCACGGACCGACATCGTGCCACGGCGGGAGGAGTCCCCGTCCCGGAGCGGACGACGTCAGGAACCGGTGGTCGAGTCGTCGAGCGGCTCGACGAGGTGTGAGCGGTTGTCGGGCGGTTCGTACTCGTCGGGCCAGTACTCACGCAGCTCGGCGATCCGATCGCCGTCGACCGTGAAGAAGGAGATGACCCTGGAGTGAACGACGCCGTCGCTGACCGACACGTCGCTGACGGCTTCGGGGCCGTCGCCGAACAGCCGATGGATGGTGAAGAGCCACGGCCCGTTCGCCGGGTACTCGTTCTGGATCCGTACGAAGTTGTCGACACCCCGGATTCGCTCTCGTGTCAGCGGCCAGTCGACAACGACGTGCGGGTCGAGAACCTCAGCGACCGAGCCGAAGTCGTTCGTCGCCATCAGCTCCCAGAAGCGTCGGGCCAGGGCGGCGGCGGAGTCTGTCACGGCAAAATCCTCACCCATGTCCGCGGAGGGCGGGTGGGCACGAGTTCAATTGGCGCGAGGTTCGAGTCACGCGTTTGGCGGCTACGGCGCTCGTCATTCGTGGCGGACGCCGTCGAGTCGGAGCCACTCCGCCAACGCGTCCAGTTCAGCGTCGACGGCGGCGGTCATCGAGCGAGTGAAGGCCACGTCGTGGTGGATCGCGTGGACCTGAACGTGTGAGCTCTTTCGTCCCGCGCTCGCGTCGACCTTGCCGACGAGCCGGTCGCCTTGGAGGATGGGAAGGGCGAAAGCAGCGCCGTGCGCCCCTTGATCGGCAGGCCGACGTATGCCGGGTGGACGCGCCAGGTGCC